>JAGNMU010000207.1 GCA_017991005.1 Gemmatimonadaceae bacterium
CAACGGCCAACGGCTTTGTCGCAGAGGCGCAGAGGCGCGCACCGCACAGGCAGTGGTTGTTCCCAAGGAAAGTGTTTGGAGTTCGGCTCCGCACCTGCCGAAAGCACGCCTCCGCGCCTCTGCGTCTCTGCGACAAAGCAGTTGGCAGTTCGCCGCCCTGGTTCGCTACTTACGCCTCGCGCGCCCACCGCAGCGTCTCGGCCATCGACGGCTCCTTGCCGTACAGCAACACGCCGGCCGCGAAGATTTTGCCGGCGGCGCGGCGGAACAGCCATGCCGCGAGCGCGAGAAACAACACGGCAAGCGCCGGTTCCCACCAGGGCACCGCCGTGGCCAGCAGGCGCACCGGCAACACCGCCATCGAAGTGAGCGGGAAGATCGCGAGCACCTGCGCGACGGTGGAATCCGCGCGCGACACCAGCATGAACGCGAACGCCGTTGGCAAGATGGGGATCATCAACATCGCACTGCGCGGCGACGAGTTGGGATCGTCGATCGTGGCGGCGATGGCGGCCATGAATGAAAACCACATCACCGTGCCCAGGACGGTGACGAGCGCGATGATGGCGAAGATCCCGAGTTCGGTGGGAATGGGAGGAATTGTCAGACCCGGGCGGCCCAGCAGACGAGGCAGCACCATCAAGGCCAGCAGACCGGTGGCCACCAGAAAGCTCGTGCCCACCGCGGCCGCGCCAGCGAGACCGATAAGTTTGCCATCGATCCACGCCTGCGGCGCGACCATCGACAACATCTGCTCGGTGATGCGCTGCTGCTTCTCGCCGGTGATCCCTGCAAACAGCGAGGCAAAGCCATTGAACAACACCAAGAGTCCCATGCCCAGCAACGCGCTCGCGTAGAGACGACTCGACCGCGAGCCCACGCCGCCATCGATCGTCGTCACGACCACGGGATACGGTGTCGACAGCGCGCGGAGCGTGTCCGGCGGGATGTCGAGACGCGCGTACGTCGCCGCCTGACTGGCCTTTGTGAACGCCGGCGCCAGACGTTCGGTCCATGCCGATTTCCGGCGCACCAGCAACACCGCGTTCGCGCCGCGCTCCAGCAACAGCGCGCCATCGATGGAATCGGTCGAGAACGTTGCGCGCGCCTCGCTTGCCGAGGCAAAGTGTCCAGGCCGCCAGGTGACACCCTCCACGGCCGGCAGCGCGAACCCGAGCGCGTCCGCGCCAACAACGGCGACATCCACCTGACTGGTACGCGCACCCGACACCAGCTTCGACACGCCACTGCCAAGACCGCCCAACACCAGCATCACGGCGACGCCGATGAATTGCTGTCGCCATTTCACGAAGCGGTTGAACTCCCAGCGTGCGATGGTGGCCACGTGACCACCGCTGCTCTTGCCGCCTCCGGTCATGCCGCCTCCGGTCATGCCGCCTCCGTGGCGGTCGGCGCGACAGCACCGCCGACCACATTGATGTACATGTCGTGCAGTGACGGCTCTTCGGTGCGGACGCGTACGATGCTCAGGCGACTGGCGCAGAGCGACAGCAGATCGCCCACATGGTGACCGCGGACCAGCGTGATGACAATGTTGTTGTCACCGTCGCGCGTGACATCGACCACGGCCGGATGCGCCGAGATGGGGGTCAGTGCGTCAGGATGTTCCTGTTCCACCATGAGCACCAGACGCGCACCGGTGCCCCAGCGCTCGCGAATCTCCGGCATCGTGCCCGACAACACTTCGCGGCCGTGCTGCATCACGAACACCCGATCGGCGAGCCGCTCCACCAGCGACATCTGATGCGCACTCAGAATCACGGTGGTCCCCTGCGCGCGCAACTCGGCGACCAGCCCGAGAAAGAGCTCCTGATTGAGCGGATCGAGTCCGCTGAACGGTTCGTCGAGAATGGCGCAGGCCGGTGCGTGCAGTACCGCCGCGGCAAACTGCACCTTTTGCTGATTGCCCTTGGACAGCGCTCCCACTTTGTCTTTGGCGCGCGGCAACAGCTCCACCCGATCCAGCCAATGTTCGGCCGCCCGCTGCGCCGCGCTGTGTTCGAGTCCCCGAAGCGTGCCGAAGTACGTGAGGACCGCGATCAGCGGCATGTCCTGATAGAGTCCGCGATCCTCAGGCAGATAGCCAAGCGCCGTGGCCGGGAGCCGACCGTCCGGCATCGTGCGCCACGCGATATGACCTTCGTCCGGTCGCGTAATGCCCACGAGCATGCGCAGCAGGGTCGACTTGCCGGCGCCGTTGGGTCCAAGTAGCGCGAAGATCTCGCCCGTCGCGACGGAGAGCGAGATGTCGGCGACGGCGTGCACGCGCGCGAAGCGTTTGTGCACGCCGGAAATGTCCAGGAATGGTGCGGTTGGCATCGAGACCGTATGTAATAGCCGTATTCCGCACCTCTGGGTAGCCAGTATCGGCCGAAGTTACAGCCTGCTTACCAGCTCGCTCCGCTCAGGCGTCATCCACGCACGATTCCAGGCACACTGCCGCGTGCACCTGCGTCGTGATGGAGTCTCCTTACGCGCCCGACTCGTTCGCTGCGTGTCCCGCCTGGTAGGTGGTGTAGACGAACACCGGAATGCCCAGATCGCCTAGATGTCGCGCGAGCATCGGCTGCACGTCGCTCCAGTCGAGTCCGCCAACGCCCGTCGCCAACCGTGGCAGCGCGACACTCTGCACACCCGATCGCTCGAGCTCATGGCGAAGTCGCTTCAACGCGTGATTCACGTTGGCGACCGACGCGCGCCCGGCTTTGGCGCCGTGTGTATGCTCGCCTTCCTGCGTCAGCAAATTGTAGATCGTGGTGCCATCCGCGCCCTTCCACACCCACAGCTCACCCGGTCTCGGATGGGTCTCGTGTGCGTAGTGCCGAAAGTCCTTCGCCATCGCCGGCCAGCGTTCACGCAACGAAAGCGCCAGCCCAAGGTCAAAGTGCTCGTTGGGAGACACGCCGTGGGCAATCGCCGAGGCCTTGGTCAACAGGATATCGCCGGAGACTTCATGGATCATAGAAAGACCTGACTGAGGGAGAGACTGCCACTGCGACGCTCTATCGAAAAATCAGCGTCATTGAGAGGTGCGTCATTCTGCCAGCGAGCGATACGTGGAAATGCCGGACCGACCGGTCAGGGATCTTCCGCGACAGGGGGTTTGGGGGGCATCGGCCCCCAGTGAGGAACCCAATCGCCGGAAACGCCACGCACCGTTTGCCCTCCGCCCGCCCCTGCGCCAACGTTAGCGGTACCGCACCACGTAGCTCTTTGCCATGTGGCCCGCCACAGTAGCTGCCCCCTCCATTATCTCCACCGACGGCCCCCCTCCGGCCGTCCTCCGGGAGTCCTTCGTGAGAGCTTTTCGTTCCTTCCTCGGCCTGGCGGCGCTCGTCGCCGGTTCGCTCGAGGCCCAGCAGTCGTCCCGCACGCAGCCTGTGACGGGCCTGCGCGACAACTCCACGGGCTACCATGCCCTGGTGGGTGCGCGCGTGGTCACCGCGCCCGGCCAAGTGCTCACCAATGCCACGATCGTCGTCCGGAACGGTCTCATCACGGCCGTTGGCGCCGGGATGACCCCGCCGGCCGGTGCACGGGTGTGGGATCTCAAGGGCCTCACGGTCTATCCGGGCTTCATCGACGCCTCGGCCGACCTGGGCGGCGATGCCCCCGCGCAGGGCGGCGACGTCGGTCCCACCCATTGGAATCCGCAGGTCCGCGCCTGGTTCAGCACCACGTCCAACGCCAAGGACGACACCACGCGCCGAGTCGCGCTTCGGTCGCTCGGCTTTGGTACGGCCCTCGCCGTGCCCAGCCAGGGCATCTTCCGCGGCACCGCGTCCGTGCTGAGTCTGGGTGACGAAGGATTGCGTGATCGGGTGCTGCGTCCCGATCTCTTGCAGTCCATCGGCTTCCAGCGCTCCTTCGCCCTGGGCGGCATGTACCCCAACTCGGCGATGGGCACGATTGCGCTCATCAAGCAGTCGTTCATGGACGCGGAATGGTACATCCGCGCGTGGGGCGCATACGAAACGAGCGGCCGCGCCATGTTGCCGCCGGAAACCAGCGAAGCACTCGCGGCACTCGGCACGGCGGTGCAAGGCAAGCAGCCCGTCTTCTTCGAGACGACCAGCGAAGAGGAGTATCTGCGCGCGTACAAGCTCGCCCAGGACTACAAACTGGTGCCGTGGTTTCGTGGCAGCGGTCAGGAGTATCGACTGATCGACGTGCTCAAGGGTCGCACGCAGCCGCTTATCGTGCCGCTCACGTTCCCCGATGCGCCGAATGTCTCAAGCCCGGAAGCGGCGCTCGCCGCCTCGCTGTCTGACCTGCGGCATTGGTATCTCGCGCCCACCAATCCGGCGCAGTTGGCCGCCGCTGGTGTGCCGTTTGCCATCACCGCCGACGGACTCTCGTCGCTGCAGCAGTTCCTTCCCAATCTGCGCACCGCGGTTGCACGCGGTCTCGCGCCTGACAAGGCACTCGCCGCACTCACCACTGTGCCGGCGGCGTGGCTGGGCCTCGACAAGACGCATGGCACCATCGCGGTTGGCAAGGCAGCCAATCTCGTCGTGGCCGACGGTGATCTCTTCACCGAAGAGTCGGCCGTGCGCGACGTGTGGGTGCAGGGCACGCGGTACGGCGTGAGCCGTCCGCCGCAGGTGGACCCGCGTGGCACGTGGGCGATCACCTCTGATGATGCGGGCACGTTCAAGACGGCGACGCTGCGTCTCGATGGGCCGCTCAATCGCATTCGTGGCACCATCGAAATGGCGGGACGTCGTCCGGTGAATTTGACGTCGGTGCGCATCGTCACGGAGACCGGCCGGTTGGAAGCGTCGTTTGCCGGCGAGCCGTTGGGTCAGGAAGGCGCGATGCTGTTGGCCGGTTCGGTGCGCGATACGTCGTTCTACGGCTGGCTCTCGCTGCCCAACGGCACCGACGCGCGCTACCGCGGTTCGCGGACCGAAGGGTACGAAGGCCCGGCGCGCGGCGCCGTCGCGTCCAAGGTGCCAAAGATCGATCTGCCGTTCATTCGTCCGTCGATGGAGTTTGGCCGCACCGCCGCGCCCGTTCAGCCGGCCACGTTGCTGGTGCGCAACGCGACCGTGTGGACGCAGGGCGCGCAGGGACGTCTGGAAAACGCCGATCTGCTGGTGCAGGCCGGAAAGGTGGTGCGTGTTGGCAGAGGCCTGAGTGCACCTGCCGGCGCTGTCGTGGTTGACGCCACGGGCAAACATGTCACACCTGGGCTGATCGATCCGCACACGCACGGCGGTGTGAGCGCGGTGAACGAAAGCGGTTTTGCGATCGTCCCCGAAGTGCAGATGGGTGACGTCATCACGCACAACAACATCTGGTTCTACCGTCAGTTGGCGGGCGGTCTCACCACCACGATGATCAAACACGGCTCGGCCAATCCGATTGGCGGCGAGAACGTGTATGTGAAGACGCGGTGGGGTTCACTCCCCGACGAGTACAAGATTGTCGGCGCACCGCGCACGGTGAAGTTCGCGCTCGGTGAAAACCCCAAGCGCAGCCCCACGCGGTATCCGAACACGCGCATGGGTGTGCAGGAAATCATCCGCGATCATTTCCTGGCCGCGCGTGACTACGAGAAGGAGTGGAAGCGCTGGGAGAAGGAAAAGACCGGCCTGCCGCCGCGCAAAGATCTGCGCATGGAAGCGGTGCTCGACATCCTCAACCAGAAGCTGCTGGTGTCGTCGCACGGCTATCGCGCCGACGAATTCCTGGCGCTGGTGCGCTTGGCCGAAGAGTTCGGGTTCCGCATTCAGACGCTGCAGCACGGCGTGGAAGCGTACAAGATCGCGAGTGAACTCAAGAAGTCGGGTGTTGCCGCGGTGGTGTGGAGCGACTGGGGCGCGTTCAAGCTGGAGGCGTACGATGCAACGTCGTACAACGCGCGCCTGTTGATGGAAGCGGGCGTGGTGACGTCACTGCATTCCGACGACGCCGAAATTTCGACGCGCATGAACTGGGAAGCGGGCAAGCTGCTGCGCTCGGGCGTGAACGAAATCGACGCCTTGTCGACGGTCACGAATCAGTCGGCCAAGGCGATTGCCATCGACAACCGCGTGGGTTCACTCGAAGCCGGCAAGGACGCCGACTTCGTGATCTGGAACGGCAACCCGCTGTCGCAGTTCACCAGGGCCGAGCAGACGTGGGTGGACGGCCGCAAGTATTTCTCGCTCGACGAAGACAAGGTGTTGCGCGAGGAGATCGCCAAGCAGCGCGCGCAGCTCATTCAGGCCGTGATTGCGGCTGGCGGCGAAGCGCCGGCCGGTGCGCCGGCTCGTGGTGGCCGCGGCGGCGGCTCGGGAGCGCGCAAGTGACTCACACATTTCAATCGACCAGGCAGAGCATGCGAACCATGAACCGTACGGCGCGCACGGCTGGCGAGCTGGGACTTGTCCTGTTGGCCCTTGGCGCGACGGTTGCGCCGACGTCGGCGGGTGCGCAGGTGCGCATGACGGTGGCGCCACAGGAGCAGCCGGTGGTGCTGCGCGGCGCCACGATTCACACGGTGACCAAAGGCACGATCGCCAATGGCACCATCGTGCTGGACCGTGGCAAGATCACGGCCGTGGGTGGCTCCGAAATAGCGGTGCCGCGTGATGCCAAGGTGGTGGATGTCACGGGCAAGCACATCTACCCGGGTCTCATCGACGCCTACAGCACGGTTGGGATTACGGAAATCGGTTCGGTAGATGTCTCGAACGACATCGGGGAGCTGGGCGATTTCAATCCCAATGTGCGCGCTGATATCGCCGTGAACGCCGAGAGCCGTCACATCGGCACCACGCGGTCGGCTGGCGTGCTGGTCGCGTTCAGCACCCCGGAAGGCGGGGTGATTTCCGGCTTGTCGTCGGCGCTGTCGCTGGAAGGGTGGACGTGGGAAGAGATGTCGATGAAGAGTGCGGCCGCGCTCAACGTGAAGTGGCCCGACCCGAACGAACGTGGGCGTGGTGGACGTGGCGGAGGTGGTGGCCCGCCGGGTGGTGGTCGCGGTGGTCCGCCGCAGCCGGCGCCCAAGACGTACGCCGAGCAGGTGCAGCAGATCAAGGATTGGTTTGGTGAAGCGCGCGCGTATCGTGATGCCATCAAGGCTGGGCAGACCGTACGCACCGACGCCCGCTACGCCGCGATGATCCCCGCGATCGACGGCAAGATTCCCGTGGTGGTGGCCGCCGAAGGGGCGGCGCAGATCAACGACGCGATCACGTGGGCGAAGGCCGAAGGCGTGAAGCTCGTGATTCGCGGCGGTCGTGACGCGCTCTTCGCGGCCGATCGTCTCAAGGCCGAAAACGTGCCGGTGATTCTGACCTCGACGATGTCGGCGCCAGAC
>JAGNMU010000208.1 GCA_017991005.1 Gemmatimonadaceae bacterium
CGGTATTCGCTCCGGCACGGCCGGCGGCGGTGGCGGCGGCATGGGTGGTTTCGGTGGTGGCGGTGGTGGTGGTGGTGGACGTGGTGGTGGAGGAGGCGGTGGTCGTGGCAACTAAGCAGACGCCACACGCAGCGAACGCGTTCGACATCGTCAACACACGCAGACACCCACAGGTGAGGCTTACATGAACTTCCCCGCACGACTTCTGAAGACCACTGGCGCCGGCGCTGGCGCGCTGCTCGTCGCGAGCGCGACGCTGGCGGCGCAGCAAGCTCCGCAAGACACCAGCAAGAAGGTGCCGCTCAAGCAGGTGGCGCCGGTCGAGGCGCGCTCATCGCGAGGCCTGTCGGCCATTTCCATGTTGCGTGCGTTGCCCAACGGCAGCGTGTACGTGAACGACAATCAGCGGCGGCAGATGCTGATGCTCGACCCGACGCTCAAGGACATTCGCGTCATTGCGGACACGGCGCCCGGTGCGCCCTTGCCGTATGGTCAGCGTCCGGCCGGTCTGCTCGCGTATGTCGCGGACTCGACCATCATCGTCGATCCGAGCACCTCAGCGTTGTTGGTGCTGAATGGGCAGGGCAAGGTGTCGCGCATCATGGCGTCGCCGCGTACGAACGACATCAATACGCTGGCCTCCGCCAATCTCGGATCCAACGCCTTCGATTCGCGCGGGCAACTGGTGTATCGCCAGGGTAACGTCGGCGGCGGTCCCGGCCTCGCGCAGATGTTTGGCTCGGGTAATGATCGCGGTGGTGGTCGCGGCGGGCAGCCCGGTGGGCAGCCGGGCGGTCAGCAGGGACGTGGTGGCGCGCAGCCTGCACAGCAGCAGGGTCGAGGCGGCGGTGACCGCGGCGGCGACGGCGGATTTGGTGGACCGCCGGGCGGCGGCGGATTTGGCGGTGGCGGAGGGTTTGGCGGCGGCCCTGGCGGCCGCGGCAATCAGGGTGTCCAGCCCGACTCGGTACCCATCGTGCGCGTGAATTTTGACACACGCAAGGCGGATAGTGTCGCCTGGGTGAAAGTGCCGAAGAACGAAAGCTCCATGACGCGTGGTGATGATGGCAGCATGCGCTTCACCACCAAGATCAATCCGTTGCCGCAAGGTGACGACTGGGCGCTGCTCAGCGACGGCACCGTCGCCGTGGTACGCGTGCTCGACTATCACGTGGACTACTACACGCCCGATGGCAAGCACACCGCATCGGAGCGACTGCCGTTTGACTGGAAGCGCATCACCGACGAAGACAAGAACAAACTCGTCGACTCACTCAAAGGCATCGCGAAAGTTGCCGCCGACCGCATGGCGGCTCAGAACAACGGCGCCTTCCGCATGAACTTCGAAGTGGTCGCGCCGGAACGCCTGCCGGACTACTACCCGCCAATTCGTGCCGGCTCCACGCTGGCCGACCATGACGGCAATCTCTGGATTCTTCCATCGACATCCAATCTCGCCGCGCAGTTGGCGCAGTCGATGATGGGCGGCGGTGGCCCCGGTGGGCGCGGTGGCATGGGCGGCGCTCCCGGTGGCGCACCAGGAGCCGCCGCAGGTGCCGCGGGGGTTGCTGGTGCCGCTGGCGCGGCCCGCACGCCAGGTGACACAACGGGGCGTGGCGCGCGCGGTGGTCGTGGCGGTGAAGGATTCAACCCCGCTGCGCTGATTCCCGGTATGGGCGCAGCAATGAGTGCGCCGCTCGTCTACGACGTCATCAGTCGCAAGGGCGAGTTGGTGCACCGCGTGCAGCTGCCGGCGGGTCGTCAGATCGCGGGTTTTGGACCTGGCGGCGTGGTGTATCTCGCCGCGCGTGAAGGGCGCGAAGTGTTCCTCGAAAAGACACGCGTGCTGCCGTAACCGACGTTCGGCGCACTCGAAAAAACAAACCCCGCGATGTCAATGACATCGCGGGGTTTGCGTATCTCACACAGGGTCGATCAGAATCAGCCCTGCGGTCCTGCCGCGAGAATGTTTGCCGGCACCGCCTCACCGAACTTGGTGATATTCTCACGGAACATCGCGGCCAGCTTGCGCGCTTGCGCGTCGTACGCGGCCCCATCGCTCCACGTGGAGCGCGGATTGAGGATGGCGCTGGGCACGTCGGCGACCGCGGTGGGCATGTGCAAACCGAAAATTGGGTCGACCGCCGTCTGTTCGTGATGGAGTGAGCCATCAAGCAACGCGCGAATCATGGCACGCGTGTACGACAGCTTCATGCGCGAGCCCGTACCATACGCGCCACCGCTCCAGCCGGTGTTCACCAACCACACCTGCGCGCCGTGGGTGCGCAGCAGCTCACCCAACATCGTGGCGTACTTGGTGGGGTGCCACACGAGGAACACCGCGCCAAAGCAGGCACTGAAGGTCGCTTGCGGTTCGGTCACGCCGCGTTCCGTGCCAGCCACCTTGGCCGTGTACCCGGACAGGAAGTAGTACATCGCCTGTTCGGGTGTCAGCTTGGCGATCGGCGGCAGGACGCCGAATGCATCCGCTGTGAGGAACACCACGTTGCGCGGGTGCCCACCACGGCCGCTCGGCACGTGGTTCTTGATGTAGTGCAGCGGGTACGACGCCCGCGTGTTCTCGGTGATTGATTGATCGGCGAAATCCACCGTGCGGGACGGCTGATTGAGCACGACGTTCTCGAGCACCGTACCGAACATCTGCGTGGTGGCATAGATGTCCGGCTCACTCTCGGCCGAGAGGTTGATCGCTTTCGCGTAGCAGCCGCCTTCGAAGTTGAAGGTTCCCTGCGGCGACCAACCGTGCTCGTCGTCGCCGATCAGTCCGCGTGATGGATCAGCCGAGAGCGTCGTCTTTCCTGTGCCGGACAGTCCGAAGAACAACGCGGTGTCGCCAGCGGCACCGATGTTTGCCGAACAGTGCATGGACAGCACGCCCTGCTTGGGCAGCAGGTAGTTCATGACGGTGAACATCGCCTTCTTGAGTTCACCGGCGTATCGCGTGCCGCCGATCAGAATCGTATGCTCGGCCAGATTGAGCACAATGAACGTGCCCGTGCGCGTGCCATGCCGCGCAGGATCGGCCTGCATCTCCGGCGCGTGGTACACCGTGAAATTGGGCGCAAACGTCGCCAGCGCCTCGATCTCCGGGCGAATGAACATGTTGCGCACGAAATTCGCATGCCACGCATTGGGCATGATGTAGCGCACGCTCAAACGGGTCGATGGATCGGCGCCGCAGTACAAGTCCTGCACGAACAGCTCCGGCAGGCCATTCAGATACTGCTTGACGTCGGCCTTGAGCGTCTCGTAGTGCGCCGGGGACATCGGCTGGTTCACTTTGCCCCAGTCGACATGCGCTTCGCTGGACGGCTCACGCACCACGAACTTGTCGTTCGGTGAGCGACCAGTGTGCGGGGACGTCACAGCCACAAACGGCCCCATATCTGCGATCACGCCTTCGTTGCGGCGGATGGCCGCTTCGACCAGCTCGGGCGCCACCAGATTCCAATGGACGCGGCCCGACGGGGTGATCCCCTGCGGGGAAAGTCCATCCGCGCTTTCTCGCGCCGACGCGGACGGTGAGACCGATGTCGCCATGCGTGCGACCCTCTTGCAAAGGACAGCGAAGGCGGCAAACGGCGCCTTCGCGAGAGTGTTTAGCGTATCTGCTTCGGGAACTCTTCGGGACACGGGTCCAGAAGATTTGAAACATGGTCCAACGAGGCCCGAGGCTCAAGCATCCACAGCAATCGTTTGCAGGGAAATGCCAGTGCCTTCAGAGCGACAACTGCGGCGTCTTACCCAATACGAAGCGCAGTGTCGCCGCGTCACGCGCCGATGGCGCCTCCACCGTCGGCAGGCCGAACATGAGATCCGTGGCGACGGTGCTGTGCGCGCCGATGCCGAGCGCGTGCCCGAACTCGTGGGCGACGACGGCGTTGAGCGTACTTTGAGAGGTGACGCGTCCGCGGTCCAGCCTGATCACCACGGTCGCGCGGCTGGTGCCTCCCAAGCCGAGCGGAAGAGGCTCGGCACGGGCGCTGCCCGTTTCTGCGCAAAAGTACGTGTAGCCCGCAGAGCTGCGCGGATCAAACGTGCAACTTCCTGGCGAGATGGGCGCTGTGACAGCGCGATCGTACACGACGATATCAGCCTGCGTCAGATCGGTCGTGGTGCGCAACTCGAACTCCGCAAACTGCGGCACGGCGTTCCAGCGCACGTGCGCCTGACGCACGGCGAGGCCGAGATCATACGGTGATCCCGGATCGGCGGCGACAAAGACCAGCAGCGTCCGGCCATTCGCCCAGCGGTACAGCGTGCCCTGCGTCAATGTGGTGGGGTCGTACGCCGCGTCGGGGCGCATCACTGATGGCGATTCGCAGGCGCTCGCCATCATCGCGCTTACCAGTAGCATACGCGCCCGCCGCCTGTTCGCACGCTGCGACACACTCCGACTCGGCGATTCGCTTGGTCTGATCATCGGAACACCCGCAGGCCCACGGTGAGGCGTCGAACCCAGCCTGAGTTTGCGGCAGCGGCTCCGGGAGTCGAACTGGAGGTGCCGGTCGGATTGAGATGCAGGATGCCGATGCGGGCGAACAGTGCCATCGCTTCACCACGTCGGACGGCGAGACCGAGCTCGCCCAGTGGCGACAGGCTTGGCGAGCTGGCAAAGGGCTCTCCACGAACGGAGCCAAGCCGACCGGCAAGACCGACAGCGGCTTCCGCGTCGAGTCCGCCGGCGCCGCGCTGCGCCAGCGGCCAGGCGGTCGTGGCGACGACATGAATGTCCCGCAGGGTCCCTCCGCTCCACGAGTCGCCGAGCTCCGACATCGACACGGGCTGCGCCGCCAGTCGGACCGCCGCGCCCAAACTGAATCGTTCGCTGACGCGCTGCGCGCCAAGACTGAGCAGCGCGCCTGGACCGGTCGTGACCGTCGGGGCGCCCTCGGTCTTCGACCACGTCCCGCCGAGTACACCGCCCACCTCGCCGTAGACGCCCCATACGGGCTGCGCGGGCAGCGTCGCTCCACCACCGATTGACAGGGCGAGGAACAGGAAGCGGGCACGCGAGAGTCGACTGCGACTGGACACGGGAGACGTGTGTGGGGTACAGGAATCGAACACGGGATCGAACGAGGAAGCGCGCGAATCCGTAGCTGGGACGTTACTCTTCCTGCTCGCGTGGCGGCAGCGGTCCGCGCCGCGCCGATGTCGCACCGTTGGACGTTTTGCACTTTTCCGGTATTCATGCGCTTCTCCCGTTATCCGCGACTTTCGCGGATGCTCGTCCTGCTCGCCGTGTTCCAGATGGTCGCGCCTTCGGTGGCGGCCATCGCGGACGCGTGGCGCATGGACCGCCGGGAAGCATTTGCGCACATCGAGTCGGAGTCGAACTCGTCGTGCGTGGTGGTGCATGCCCACGACTGTATCCTGTGTTCAGTCGCCACCGCAGCGACCGGCACGTTGCCGGCGCCGGCCGGTGAGCCGCCCTCGTGCCATCGCGCCGCGCCGGCGCCGCAATCACCGCGCACGGCCCCACGCGCCACGCGTCTGCGTGCGGCCTCGCCGCGCGCGCCTCCCTCGTTGATGAGCTGAGTCTCCGCGCCGCGACCGCGGCGTGTGTGTGTGCGTGTACCGACGTGTCGTCGGCACGCCTTCTCGCTTTCAACGTGGAGTTCAACATGACGTCATGGTCTGCGCGCCCGTCTGCGGCGCTGCGTCCGTTCGTTGCTGTCCTGCTGTTTGCGATTCCCGCTCTGGCCCAGGCGCTGCCCGCACGCGCCGAGCGGCCGACCAGCGCCGTCCTCGAGACCACCGTCACGGGCGTCGTGCGCGACGCCGACGGTAAGCCGCTGGCCTATGTGCAGGTGATCGTGAGTGGTCTGAATCGTGCGGCGACTACCGATGATCGGGGTGAGTTCACGATCCGCGGTCTGCCGGCCGGCACCTATCATCTCGACCTGATTCGAATCGGCTACGCGGCCGAGCACCAGGTGATCACGGTGCCTGCCAACGGGCCCGATCTGCGTCTCACCATCAGCATGCGTGTGGCGACGGTTCGTCTGTCCAATGTGAACGTCACCGCGACCCCAACGGGTACCGATCCGCTCAACGTCACGCAGGCAACCGTGCAACTGTCCGGCAAGGAGTTGCAGCGGTCCCTGAGTGCGTCGATCGGTCAGACACTGTCGAGCGAACCCGGCATGTCTTCGCGCTTCAACGGACCGTTGGCGGCCGCGCCGGTGATTCGTGGACTCACGGGAGAGCGCGTGCTCGTGCTGCAGGACGGCGATCGCGCCGGCGACCTGTCGTCAGCCGCAGTCGACCATCTCAATGCGGTCGATCCGTCCAGCGCCGAACGCATCGAAGTCATTCGCGGTCCCGCCTCGCTGCTGTACGGCAACAATGCGCTCGGCGGTGTCGTCAATGTGATCTCGAGCGACATACCGACCAACATCCCGCAACGGGTGTCGGGATACGTCATGGGGCAGGGCGAATCGGTGACCCCGGGTGGCGTGGCCGGCGCTGGACTCACCGTGCCGATGGGAACGCGACTGGCGCTCACCGCGCGCGGCGCGCTGCGCAATTTCGAGAACATGCGGGTGGGCGGCGGCGCGCAGCAGGACAACACCAACGGCTCGACCGACAACGCGACGGTTGGCGTCGGCTACGTGGGCGGGCGCGCCTCGATCGGTGCGGTCTATCGGCAGATGAATTTCGAGTACGGTCTGCCGCACCCGGACGGCGACGAGGCAATCCGTCTCGACGGCCGCCGTCGCATGATGGCGCTGCAGTCGACCATTGGGACGGGTGTGAATGCGTTGAGCTCCGTGAAAGTGGACGGCACGTCACAGTGGTATGAGCACAGTGAAATCGAACCCACCGGCGAGGTGGGCACGCGATTCACGCTCAACACGCAGACGGCCAATCTCGTGGCTCGCACGCAGATCGGACGCGCGACCGGCGCGATCGGAGTGCAGGGACTGTTTCGGCAATACGCCCCGACGGGCGAAGAGGCCTTCACGCCGGCGGCGGACAACAACAACGTCGCGGCGTTCGTCTTTCAGGAGCTGCCGCTCACCAGCGCAGCGGCGGAAGACCAGTCCGCACGACTGCAGATCGGCGCACGGTATGATCGGTTCACCGTCAGCACCAACCCTGATGGGGCCGATCAGGTGACCCGATTTGGCGCCGCGGAATCGCGGAGCTACGACAACCTGGCGGCGTCGCTCGGCGTGAGTCTGCCGGTGGCCAAGGACGTGTCCTTTACTGCGAACGCCTCGCGAGGATTTCGGGCGCCCACGGTCGAAGAGCTGTACGCCAACGGATTCCACCCCGCCGTCGGCACGTT
>JAGNMU010000008.1 GCA_017991005.1 Gemmatimonadaceae bacterium
CGGCCTGTGCGAGGGCCGTGTCGGGGTTCTGAACATTGACACGCCCCGTGTCCCTGCTAGCTTGCCGCGCAGATTCCGAGTGGAAGAGATCGGCTTTTTGCAACGTCTCGAACCAACCTGTTTCACTGTTGCGACCATTTCACGCGCAGTTCTTCCCAGTGCCGTATGAGTACCCCGGGCTCCAGAAACGGTTGCCTAGGGTGCGCATCCGGCGTAGCACGCGTTCAGCCCCGACCAGTCCTATCCGCTGGTTCCCCGTGCTGAACGTCCGACCTGTGGCACTACCCTCCCGGAGGAGCAGATGAGGTTTCTCGGACGTCGTTGGCTTTTCGCGACGGTCCTGGGCGCGGCTATCATGGCGCCGATTACCGTTGCGCAGGCCCAAACCGGCAAGCTGACCGGTGTGGTGACCGACGCAGAGACCGGCAAGCCGGTTGAAGGCGCTGCCGTTGTCGTGCAGGGCACGACCCTTGGATCGACCACGAATGCGGCCGGCAAGTACTTCATCATTCAGGTGCCGCCGGGAACCTACAGCGTGCAGGCGCGGCGACTGGGGTATCGGAGCGTGACTGCCCAGAACGTGCAGATCTCGATCGATGCCACGCGTGAGCAGAACTTCAAACTGTCGACCACGAACCAGACCCTGGCGGCGGTGACGGTGCAGGCCGATGTGGCGCCGCTGATCGAGCGCAACCAGGTCGGCTCGCAGACCACCATCACGTCTGAGCAGATTCAGGCGCTCCCGGTAACCAGCATCGCGGGCGTGCTTGCGTTGCAGCAAGGGTTCACCGAGGTGCCGCAGAACACGGCGGTCGTGTCACTGGCCGAAGAGCAGCGCAGCACCGTTGCGGCGGTGCGCGTGCGTGGCTCGCGCGGTGGTGCGACGCTGTCGATGATCGACGGTATTCCGATCAACAATCCACTGTTCGGTTCGGACGCGATCAGCCTGAACGCGCTTGCCGTGCAGCAGGTGAACTTCCAGCGCGGCGCGCTCGATCCGCAGTATGGCAACGCGCTCTCGGGCGTGATCAACCAGGCCGTGCGTGAAGGCGGGTCGGAAGTGTCGGGCTCGATCGACTTCCAGAACTCGACGCTGCCGGGCAGCATCTTCGGCACGACGCAGGACAAGCTGAACGGCCTCAACCTGCTGCGCGGGTATCTCTCGGGCCCCGTGCCAGGCACCAACAGCAAGCTGCGGTATGCCATCGCCGGCCAGGTGCAGAGCCAGGCGGCGCGCGTGCTGGAGTTTGACCAGGACGTCTTTACGGCCAACGGCCCGATCGAACAGACCGATGCACTCGGGCCGTCGTCGAAAGATCTGATCCGCGGCTGGCAGGGTTTCGGCGGCAATCAGAACTCGCAGGTGGTCGGCAAGCTGACCTTCCTGCCGTTCAACAACACCACGATCAAGGTGACGGCGATTGGCTCGGAGCGGCAGAACCGCGGCTATCGTCGTGAATTCCTGTTTGCCTATCGCGGCGAGCCGCTGGCGCTGGTGAACAACCGCGTCGACTCGCTGAATATTCTCACCAACGGTTCTGATCGCGCGTCGAACGACCTGATTCAGCCGTCGGTGCGTGACAACGGCCGGATCGTGGTGGCCTCGCTCGAACAGCGCTTTGGCCGCAGCAACCTGCAGTTGCGCGCCGCGCAGACGAACTTCGAGCGTGTCACCTGCCCGTACTTCCTGGGCACGTGCATTCCGGGTCCGTTTGTCTACGGCAACTTCGATCAGACGTTCCTCAACTGGGCCAACGGCTTCACCGGGTTTGACCGTGTGCCATACCAGGGCACGTCGGCGGGCACGTTCGGTGGCGAGAAGTACACCACGCGCACGTTCCGCGCGGACCTCCAGTCGCAGGTGACGGACCACAACAACCTGCAGATCGGTGCGATGCTCGTGAAGCACGATCTCACGTACAGCGACGTGCAGCAGGACGCCACCACGACGTCCGGCCTCAAGACGCTGGTGCCGCAGATCTATCGCGGCAAGCCGACGGAAGCAGCGGCGTACGTGCAGAGCACGATCGAATACGACTTCGTCACCATCAAGCTTGGTGGGCGTTTCGACTACGGCAAAGCCAGCGGACTTGGCTTCACCAACCCGTTCGATCCGGCCAACGGCACGACCGCGCGCGAAGTGTGCGAAGGCACCACCGTTGCCGGCCGTCGTCTGGTCAACGCGCAGGGCCAGCCGTACGGGCTTGCCGCGTGCGCCGCGTCGCCAGTCAACCCGGCCACGCAGCGTGCCTCGCTGATCGACAGCGCCGCGACGATTGCGCAGCTCGACGACTTTAGTGCCGCCAAGGCGCGGACGTCGTTCAGCCCGCGTATCGGTGTCGCCTTCCCGCTCACCGAAAAGTCGCAGGTGTTCTTCAACGCGGGCCGTTACACGATGGTCCCGCTGTACGGCAACACCTATCGCAACACGGGTATCGGCACGGTGGCCGGTGCAGGCGACAACTTCTGTTCGTCGTCGGCGGTCAAGCCGGGCACGAACGAGTGCGTGCCGAACATCACGCCGGAGAGCCCGTCGTTTGCCGGCAATCCGAACCTGCTGCTGGAGCAGGCGAAGTCGTTCGAAGTCGGCTACGCCGGCGAAATCGGCCGCAACTACAGCATCCAGGTGGCCGTCTTCAACCGGTCCGAGTCGGGTCTCTCGGGTATCCGCCCCAGCCGCGCCGTGCAGGACATCGGTTCGACGTACGTGGGCGCGCTCCCGCAGTACAACATCCTGGTGAACGGCGACTTCCTGACGTCGCGCGGCATGGAAGTGCAGTTCCGCCGTCGCTTGGCCGATCGTTGGGCGTACGACATCAACTACGGCATTTCGCGTGCGACGACCAACTCGCGTCCGCCGGAACGTCAGAACGAAGTGGCGCGGACCGACGAGGCTGTGCGTGCACAGCTCGAAGAAACCGTCGCTGACGTCGATCAGCCGCAGCGTTTCAACGCCACGCTGACCTACGCCGTGCGTGAAGATCTTCCGGTGTTGCCGTTGGGTGCTGGCCGCGTGCTCAAGAATGCCCGCGCGACGCTCACGTACAACCTGACGTCGGGCATTCCGTACACGCTCAGCCGTGGCAGTGGCGTGGGCCAGATCGGCGCGAACAACTCGTCGGACATCAACGGGGCGCGTCAGCCGTCGACGCAGTCGGTCGACCTGCTGCTCGACAAGGCGTTCCGCATCGGCAACGTGCGCTACTCCGGCTTCCTGCGTGTGACCAACCTGCTCGATCGCAAGAACTGCGTGCAGGTGTTCACCAACACCGGTACCTGCGACGCGGGCCTGCGCGACTACTCCAACCGTCGCATCGGCAACGCGGGTGACAACACCTCGACGGCATTCGATCAGCCCGAATACATCGGTCAGCGTCGGGCGATTTCCACCGGCCTGACGGTCAACTTCTGAACGCGGACGGCGTCCTCTCCATGGTTCTTACTCAGCTCATTCCCACGGCCCGATCGGTCACGACGTCGCAGCGCGCGGTACGCCGCGCTGCGCTCGTCGCCGCCGTCGGACTGTTTGGTTCAGTCCTTCCATCTGTCCTGCAGGCCCAGCGCCAGGCAGCACAGATCGTGGACTACATCGAGTCCGTCAATCCGGATGGCTCGATCACCCGTATCCCTATTCCGAAAAAGACGGGCTTCGATCTCTTCGCCGCCGAAGACGAGGCGATGGGCGCGATCCGCGGCACCGGCTCCTTCCGCAGCGGTATCTCCAATCGCGGTGGACCGAACTCCGAAAATCAGGGCAGTTCGTTCGTCACGGGTCATCGTATGGTCGGCCCGGGCTACAACAGCTACGTGTTCTTTCAGATGGGCTTCGCCGCGGCCGCGCCGCCAACGGAGTTCCGGAAGATTCGTGCGGTGTATCCCGGCATCAACGGCATGGCCGGTTCACTCGGCTACACCGCGTTGATGTGGGAGACGCTGGTGTCGAGCAACCTGCGGTGGGGCGCGGCCGACGGCAATTTCGGCAAGACGTTCCGCGGCACGACGTCGCTGTTCACCAACGGTGGCTGCCGAGACGACGAAACGTTTTTCCGTGAAGGGTTCTCGCTGCTCGCCATGCGCGACTGCCCGGACACGTGGGGTTCGGAAGGCTTCAAGGGCAAGCTGGTGGTGCCCGACTCGGTGTGGGCCAACACGTACGCGGCCAATCCGAGTGGCTTCCGCTGGGACGACTGGCGCATTTCGCCGTCGCGTCTCGAGCAGAACAACTTCCTCGGCAGCCAGAGCACCTACGGCTTCATGAGCGATTATTATCGCGAACAGAAGCTGCGCTTTGGCTCGGTGGTTCCCGGTGGAACGGGGACGCCCACCAGCCAGGGTTATCCGCTCGGTCTGGAACTGCGCATCGATGCCTACCAGTTCTCTGGCCCGGCGACGCGCAACACGCAGTTCTATCAGGTGCGCATGGTCAACAAGTCGGCCGATGTCTATGGCACCGGCATCGACTACGACTCGCTGTACTTCGGCACGTTGCCCGGCATGCTCTTTGGCGGCTTCGGCGGCCAGACCGCCTCGGTGTACTTCGACTTCGGGTCGAACACCATGTACGCCACCAAGGGCAATACGAGCGGCAACTGCAGCACGTCGTATCCGCGCCGCTACGCCAACACGGCGGTGGGCGCGTGCAACAACACCAGCGCGTTCGGCCGTGGCGTGTACGCGATCACGATCCTCAAGTCGCCGATGGGCGACGTACGGAACAAGCTGTTCTCGAACAACCCGAACAGCCCGTACTACAATCCGTCGAGCCCGTTCGCTGACGACACGATCACGTTCAACCACTCGCACCACAACTCGGTCAATACGCACACGTTGAGTGTCAACCGCTCGATGCGGTCGGCGTTCGGCTACCTGTCGTCGACCGAGCAAAACTGGCTGGATGGTCGCAATCCATCGGATATCGCGATCAACTCGTGGGTGAACATGGTGCAGCCGGAAGAATGGAGCGGCTCGTATCCGGCACTGGCTGACGTCAAGTTCAACAAGTTCGTGCCGGGAACGACGCTCAATCCCGCGACTGGCCGCAACTTCGGATCGTGGGACTACAACAACGACGGCGTGCAGGACACGATCTCGGTGCCGACGTGTGGCAAGTTTGGCTGCGCCAAACTCTACTCCGACACGATTGCCGGCGGGTTCCAGAACAACTACGGCAACATCATGAACACGCTGACGGCCGGTCCCTTCAAGCTGAAGGCGAACGACACGACGCAGTTCCTGTTTGCCTTCTCGCACGGCATCGACTCGACGGCGGTGCGTCTGGCCGTCGAAGGCGCGACCAATTCGTACCTGACCAACTACGCCGGTCCGCAGCCGTTCCAGTACCCGACGGTGGTGGCGGGCAAGACGTACTCGCTCGAATCGGCTGAACTGATCGACTCCACGCGCTTCGGCATCGCCGATGCGTCCGTCGGCGCGCGCATCACGTTCCGCTATCCGTACATCAGTCCGATCGATCCGTTCATGGTCGGACTGGTCAACAAGATCCGCCGCGATTCCACAGCGGGCGATGCCACCACACGCCGGCTGCTGCGCCTGAATCCAGGCATTCTGGATCGGTTGAGTGCGCGTGCACAGGACAACCTGTCGAGCGTGTACGTCTTCAAGACGTGTGATGGTGGGACCACCTTCACCACCACCTCCGGCAACGCGGCGACGTGCGTGTCGTCGATCACCCGCACCATCGACGGCGGCCAGGCGGCGTTCACGTATCGTCCGTTCCAGACGGTGCTGTACACGAACGGCGTGCCGGCGTCCGGCAGCTTCAACGAGTTCGTGCAGGCCGGCAAGATCTACGGTTACTCGTTTGTCACCCGCACGCGCGGCTTCGCCGATTTCCCCAAGCTGATCGACTCGACGGCGACGGGGCTGGCGCTGACCGATGTGCAGACGGCGTTTGGGTTCCCGCTCGATACGATCAACTCCACGCTGGCGACCTCGGGTCCGGCGTCGGCGACGATCTATGCGCCGATCACGAACACGGCGGGCCGAGTCTTTGCCCGTGTGGATACGTCCACCATTCGCGGCAATGCCACGCAGCCGATTCAGATCGATGCCGTCTCGAACGATGTGAGCGGCACGACGCGGATGGTCTTCGGCAACCAGTTCATCGTCCGCAAGACGATCGACACGGCGACGAATGCGCAAACCACGACAATCAATGTCCGACACGTGATTCCACGTGCGGCGGGCACGCCAGCCGGACCGGCGGAAGTCAATTTCGTGGCCCGCGACCAGTCGTTCACGATCAATCAGAACATCCCGGTGCGTTCGGGTGCCAACATTCTCGCCGGCACGCCGCGTGCCAACGCTGGCTCGGCCCGGGTGTTTGTCGACACGCTCGTTCCGGCGGGCAACTCACTCGGGTATCTGTGGGTCACCGGTGACAACAAGCCGATCTTCCTGCTGAGTGACCTCGGCTGGACAAATGCGGCGTTCGCGGCCAATCAGGCGCGTGATCAGGCGGGTTCGCCCACCTATCCGGGTTTCTCGGCTGTTCCCTACGATTCGTCGAACAGCGCCTCCGGCTTCCGTCGCGAGCTGGTGAACGGTGTGACGGCACGCGACCGCAACTTTGTCCTGCGTGGCGCCAACGACACGCTGAGCAACGCGGGCCGAAACTTTGTCCCGCAAGTGCAGGGCAATTTCATCGCCGGCACGGTGACGGCGACCAACAAACGTATCAAGGGTGGCAGCTACGAACTCACCTGGCAGACGGATCCGTGGGGACCGCGGGCGCCGTTCCGCCTTGACCCGGTGGCGTCGCTGCAAGGTGAAGTGACCACGTCGCTGGCCGATGTCGCGTCGAAGGCGACGACGATCTCGGAAACATCGGCGGCAGTCGGGGCACTGGTGGGCGCCACGGCGGCACGTCCGCTCGTGCGCGTGCGGATTCCGTTCTCGATGACGTTCACGGATCCGGTCGCCAACCGAAAGGAAACGGTGAAGTTCGCGATGCTGCGTCGTCCCGGCGGCAACACGCGCTTGCTCGGTTCGGGCAACGATACCGTGCGGGTGGCGGTACCCGACTCCATCTGGTTGCCCGGCGACACGTTGATCGCGCTGCAGAAGGTCGAGCGCGACAGCATCGTTGGCACCGGCGCTACGGCGTACGTCGTGGTGCAGGCCGATGGGACCGGCGGCTTCCGTCCGATTCCTGTGCTCGTCGACTCGATCGGTCTGAACAAGTTCGTGGTGGCCTGTAACGGCGGCACCACGGCGTCGGGTCTGCGTCCCGCCACCGACGACAAGACGTGTAACCCGCTGGTCATTCTTTCGCGCGGCGCATCGCCCTCGGGCGGGTATCTCGCCGTCCAGCCGGGGTGGCGTCAGGTTTTTGAACTGACGCGCACGTTCGACGCGCGTTCGGAAGTGCAACTGGTGGCCACGCCGTTCACCACGAAGCCGGTGATCAGCAAAGCCGATCTGAACAAAGTGTCGGTGGTGCCGAACCCGTATGTCGTGCGGTCCGATATCGACAATCTGAACGGTCGTACGCCGACCCCGCGGATTTACTTCACCGGCGTGCCGGAAGAAGGCATCCTGCGGGTGTACTCGGTGTCTGGCCAGTTCCTGCAGGAACTGACCTGGAAGAAGTCAGACCTGACGTACTCGGGCAACAACGCGTCGACCGGCGACTTGCCGTTCAACCTGCGGACCCGTGAAGGGCTGGATATGAGTTCGGGTCTCTACCTCTACGTGCTTACCGCAACTGGAGTCTCTGGCAACGACCAGATCCAGCGCGGCAAGTTCGTGATCATTCGCTAACGGAGCGGCGATGCATCTTCTTCGCACAATCGGCGCCCTCAGCGCTGTCACCGTGATCCTGAGCGCGCCGGTGCGCGCTCAGGGCCCCGGGGGCATTCTTCCGACGCCTGAGGACACGCCCACACGACAGGGCACTCGTGGTGCCAACTTCCTGCACATCGGTGTTGGTGCCCGTGGTGGCGCGATGGCCGGCGCGGTCGGCGCTTCGGTGACCGGGCCGTTGGCCTGGTACTGGAATCCCGGCGGTGCAGGCACCAGTGAAGGGTTCTCCGTTGTCGCGGGACGCCAGAACCTCTATGGCGATCTCGGACTCGGGCAGACCTATGCCGCCGCGTCGATCCCGCTGCTCGGCGGCGTGGTTGGCGTGAACCTCAACACGCTCAACTCGGGCGACATCAAACGCACGAGTGAAGCCAATCCGTTTGGCGAACGACTGGGCGGCAACGTCTTCCAGTGGACGTCAACGGCCATTGGTCTCGGCTACGCGCGGCGACTGACGGACCGTCTCTCGGTCGGTGGACAGGCCAAGTACATCCAGGAAGGCATTCCTGACGCGAACACCAAGTGGATCGCGTTCGATGTCGGCACGCAGTTCAACACGGGGCTCTACGGCATCGTGCTGGGCGGCGCCATTCAGAACGTGTCCGGTACGGCACGGGCCAGCGGCGCGCTGATCCAGCGCGTGGTGTCGTCTACTGACGGCTCGGTGTTCCGCGAAAACCGTCGCGTCGACTTCTACACCAAGAAGACGGAAATCCCGGTCGAGTTCCGTCTTTCAGTGGGTTCGGAATTGCTGGGCACCAGCAACGCGCTGTTCGGCGGCGCCGGTGGTCACAGCACGCTCAACATCGAAGGCGCCGTGAATGAAACGACCGATGCCGCCACGCAATATGCGCTGGCGCTCGAGTACGGCTTTCGCAACGTCCTCTTTGTTCGTGGTGGCAAGCGTATGTACAACGACGACCGCGAACGCGGCGATGTCGGCACCACCGGCCTCGCAGGCGGCTTCGGTCTTCGCTTTCCGCTCAAGGGTCGCAACGTGCGATTCGACTACTCGTACGAAACGGCCGGTGCACTCCAGAACGTGCAGATCTTCTCCTTCGAGGTGGGCAAATGAGCCGACTGGTGAAGGTGTTCGCCATGCTCGCGCTGTCGGCGGGTACTGTGGGCGCACAGATTGCGCCCAAGCAGTTTGCGGTCACGACGCGACTGGGTTCGCTGATGGCAGAGCGTGCGGCCAGTCTCGATCCGGCGGCGGTGATCGGTCTTGATGCCGAATACGCCCTGTCGAAGTACTTCGGCCTCGGCACGTCGGTGGACGTGTCTCGTGGCAACACGACCCGCAAGGATTTCATGACCCGTCTGCGCTTCGGCAATCAGGCGCAAGCGGGTGGTGATTCCATTTACTACCAGTTTCTCGGTCAGCCGGTGAACACGGTGAATCTTGGCGTGTTCGGCACGTTGCGATATCCCGGAAAGCGCGTGGCACCGTTCGTCATGGGCGGTGTCGGCACCTACGTGATGATTCTCGACGCACAGGTGAACGGGAAAGAGACGCGCAGCAACGATGTGTCCTACACCGGTGGTGTCGGCATGTGGATCAAGCTGAGCGAGCGCGCGGGCCTGCAGATTGATGCGCGTAGCGTCACCTACAACGGCTACGACCGACAGTTCCTCAACCCGGCCCGTGGCCGTCCCGAACTCGTCAACCCGTTCCCCGAAGACTTCGAACAGCCGCCCGCGGCCAAGAAGACGGCGATGAACACGATGTTGACGATCGGGTTCCGTTACATCCCCGGCGGCATTGGGGGAGGCAACTAACCATGCGATCCATGCGTGTAATTCTTGGCGTCGTTGCGGCATCGGTCGCTCTCGCGGCGTGCGGCGACGAACGTTCCATCACATCGGAATACCAGGGTGACCTGGGCTTCGGTACGGCGTACGGCAAGACGGCCACCAACTTGCCCCGCGGCTCGGTCACGTATCCGGTCGCGATCGTGGCATCGGCAACGCCGGCGACCGACTCCGTGATCATGACGGTGACGGGTCTCGACTCACTCACCACCGGCACCTACACCCTCTGGTTTGCCAATGACTCGGCGACCAAGTGGGTGCGGGCGACGAACATGAACGTCACCGTGACGCGCGTCGACTCCTCGCTCAATGCGCAGGGCGACCCGGTGTTCACCACCACGGTGACGCCGCGTCCCGGCATCAACGGCTTCAAGGCAGGCGGTTCGAATCTTTCGTTCCGCGTGGCGACGGCACGTGATGCGGCAACGGGCATGGCAGCCACCGACTCGCTCAACACGGTGTTGCTGAGCGTGGAAACCGCGGCACCAGGCGCTGCGCCGGGTGAAGTGCGGGCCATGTGGACGCGTCGCAGTCAGGCCAACGCGTCACGCGTGTCGACCATTCGCTTCGGCACGTTCAAGCCGCGCCTCGCGCCGATTCCCGGCGCACCGGGGGCGAACGAAGAGTTTGTCGTCGCGACCAACGGCGTGATGACCATCGTGCCGCGTGGTCGGGTGGAAGTTCGGGGCAAGATCATGATCTCGAACGACTCGAACTACCTCCGTCCGCCCGTGGGCTACTACTACAACGCCTACGTCATCAAGCTCGATTCGACGGGCAAGTTCCGGGACACGGTCTACATTGGGCGTCGTGCCTCGCCGTATCCGGCGCGTACCTCGCTCTACGAAGCCGACAAGACCAACCCGTCGCCCGACGTGGTGTTCGATACGCCGTTCGTGGTGAATGCGATGTCCACGCGTGTGTCGACCGATACGATTCCGGATGCCAACTCCACGCCCCCGTGGAAGGACTTCGGATTTGTGCGCGTCAACCTGCAGTCCAAGTACTCGCAGGAAGGACGCATGGGACCGAACACGCTGATCGAAGCGGTTCTGCCCAAGTCGGTTCGCGGACGATAAGTCGCGCTGCACGAATGTCAGAAGCGCCCGCCCGGATGTTCCGGGCGGGCGCTTCTGCATTCGGAGACCCGAAGGCGTCGTGGCCGGTTGTTACGGCACCACCCGCACAACGCTGCTGCGATTGCGGTCTCCCACCCACAACACGCCGTGACTGCTGCGCACGAGGCTGACAAATGACAACTGGCGTGATGAGGTGATCACGCGCGCCGTGGGCGTCAGCGCCACTTCGATCAGTCCGTCGGCGCCGCCCGCGACATAGAGCGCATCGCCGAGGAAGGCGAGATCGAAGGCGAAACGTGGTTCTTGCGTCACCCGCTGCACTTCGAGCATGTCGGAGGTGAGCGACGCGCGCCGCCACACGATCACGCCTTCACCGCCGAGGGCGGCGGCAATCCACTCGCCGTTGAACGCCAATGCTCGTGCGGCGCCCGGAAGCGGGAGTGCCGTCTTAGTGGCTGTCAGCGTGCCATTGGCGCCGCTGAACTGCACGAGTTGAGAGTCGGTGGCCACCCACCAGGTGCCACCCACGGAATCGAACGCGACGGCCGAAACGGCCTGTGCCAGTTCAGCGCTGTCCACACGCGCGACCGTTCCCGTGCCCGTTTGCAGGCGCACACGTCGACCAGTTGCGCTGAGCACCGCGTCACCGAACGACGCGAGCGCATCAACCGCTCCGTCGGCCAACCGTGTGGCCGGTCCCGCCTGTACACTCGTCTCCCAGAGCGCCGTGCCCGTGCCGAGCACCATGCTTCCGCGCGCGGGCATCAGCACCACGTGCCGCAGGGCGCTGAGGCCGTTGGCCCGGCGCCGGAGTGCCTTGGGAGCTGGAATCGCACTCACGAGTTGCGCACCGCTATCGCTGACCACGGCGATGAGTGAATCGCGAACGTCCATCGCGTTCGGTGCGGCGAGCACGGATGCTTCACTGAAGGAGAAGCTCGATGTGGTCCCGACACGCGGCGCCATGGCCCGACGCTGCGCATCGAGTTCACGGCCGATGAACAACCCTGCGACCGCACCGGAGAAGGTGAGAAAGGGGAGCGCACAATTCATCGGCTCGCACCCGCTGGCCCGTTCGCCCTTCTCGCTCATCCAGTAATAGCTCATGGCCATCAAGGAGCCAGTCAGCGCACCGATGGCGCTTGAACGCGCGAGCGTCCGGCCAGCGCCGCGGCGCGCCTCTGTGGTACGCGCCATGGCCGGCATGGCCATGGACGGCGGCGCGCTCTGCGCGGTGAGCATGCCGCCGACCTGCTCGGCCGCGGGGCTCATCAGGACCATCGCCGTCAGTGCAAGCGCACGTGAGGTTGACTTCATGAAGACGGTTCTCTGCGAATGTGAAAGCGGCGTGAGGCCTGCGCCGTCGTACCGGTGGTGCGATCGGTGACTTCGAGATCGAGTCGATATCGTCCAGCGGGTGCGCTGCCCAATCCCAGCGTGACGAGATCCGGAACCCGATCGCGCGCCGCCAACGCCGCGGTGCGTTCAAACCGCAGCCCCAACTGTGCGTCGCCTTCCGGACTCAGCCCCACGACGTCTGACAGCCCGCCCAGGAGTCTGCGCACCGTCCCCGGTCCGCGGTCGATCTCTTCCAACGTGACCAGAATACGAACCCCATAGTTCACACGCCCGTCACCGGCTGAGGCCAGTCCGTACGATTCCCAATACAGGGCGAACGTG
This sequence comes from Gemmatimonadaceae bacterium, assembly GCA_017991005.1. GTDB lineage: Bacteria > Gemmatimonadota > Gemmatimonadetes > Gemmatimonadales > Gemmatimonadaceae > Gemmatimonas. The sequence goes on from JAGNMU010000008.1 coordinate 12,396, forward strand.
TCACGGGGCGCCACGGTGAGATCGCCGCGCGGTGACAACCCGATATCGGCCCACCGCCCGACCGTGGTTTGCTCGACCGGCAACCGATCCGCGATCATCAGATCACTGAGCATCATCGTGGCGGCGGCCGCAGACGTCTGCGGCATGGTGAGCTCGCTGAGCGAACGCGCCGATGCGCTTTGCACCGCGGCGTCGCGCGCTTCGACGCGCACGCGGACATCGGCGCCGGCGGCGACCGTGTCAACCCAGACACGGCGCGCTCGCGCAGCGGCCGGGAGCGAGACGGCAAGGGTATCGGCGCGTCTCAGGCGAAGCGCACTGGCGGGGCCGACGCGGAGTGACGCCTCGAGCATCCCGCGATCGAGCTCGGCGGCGGCGTACATGCGGTCGGTGGGAAAACTCGCGGCGACCACGAGCTGCGTGGTGGCGCCGGCAGTGCCAACGGGACCGCGAAACCGTGCGAGTTGCACCGGGATGGTATCGACGGCCAACGCCACTGGCAGATTGTCCAACAGGAACGGTGATTGTTCGCGTTGCTGCTCGGCGAATCCGCGGTGATTGCCCGCAAAACTCGCGACGTTCATGGCCGGCGGCCCGGTGAACACGAATTCAATTTCCGTCCGTGGATAAAACCACACCGTGATCACGCGACCCACGGCATCCGCTGCATCCGCATCAGACGTGGGGGCGAACGTGGCGACGACAGGCGGCTCTCCGTAGCGCGTGATGATCGTGCCGCGATCGGTGCGCCAGCCGATCTGTCGCATGTCGGGATCGGTAAAACGCAGGTCGGCGTAGGCCAATCGCGCGAGGAACTCGAGACGTGCTTCGTTCTCGGGCGTCGAGAGCAGCGGATCGGCCGCTTCCCAGTACGCCGCATCGGTCTCTGCACGATCGGCATCATTCAAACCGTCGATGCGCACCGAATCGCCTTTTCGCGTGATGCGGCCGAGGTGCGTGAGCTCGTTGCGTTCTGCGGGGGCGAAGCGCGCCAGGGCTCGCGAGAACAGCGTATCGGCGCGCGCCATGGCCCCCAATCGATACGCGCCAAGACCGGCGGCGAAGAGCACGCGCGGCGGGGCCGTGTCGGCGGCGACGAGCGGCATCGCCAACCGCAGCATTTCGTCGTACCGGCGCTGATCGTACAACAATCCCATCAGCGAGATGGTGCTGGGCGCGTGCGTTGGCAGCGCGCGCAGCGCGCGACGGAAATACTCTTCCGCGTCCATACGGTCCACGTCGGCCGCGTTGTCGATCGGCTGCGCAAAGTTCTGCAGGAACTCGCGCGTGTAGTGCGGTTTGGCACGTGCGGCGAGCGGATCGAAAATCACGCTGGGCGACGTGTACAACCACCGATTCCGGCCGGTGAGATACCGGCGTTCCTTGACGGTTCCCAACTCCCACGCGACATCGGCCAACTGCACGGGATCTCCGTTGGCTTCGGCGACCGCGAGGGCTTTCCGGAACAGGCGCTCGGCTTCCACGCGCAGCAGCGGCGTCTTCAGTCGGATGCGTCCGAGTTCAATGAGATACCGCGGATTGCGCGGATCGATCTCGCTGGCGCGATCCAGCAGTCGTCGCGCAAGCAAGCGGCGCGGTGTATCGGCGAGTGACAGTGTGGTGGTGCGCGAGAGCAGCAGCCCGCGCCAATAGAGGGCGTCGACATCGCGCGGCGATTGATCCGTGGCGATTTCCAGCAACGCGAGCGACGTGGCGGTATCGCCGGCCGCGGCTTTCGCGCGCGCGTCGCGCACGAGCGAGTCGGTGGGCGCACGCGCGGCGCGCGGCGGAGCGGGAGTGGACGCCTGCGCGCGGAGGGAGGTCGAGGCAATGGCCGCCGCCGCCACGCCGCGCATGATGCGCCACGTCAACCGGCGTGCTGCCACTGCGGCGCGCACGTGTGTGGCGCGCTGCAGCTCTTTCATGAGCGAAATGTGGAGCGCGGATGGCCGGGATGGAACTGCACTGGCCCGCATACGTAGAAGGGTCCTAGTTTCCTCACACCGTACGTCCCTTGCGCGGTGTTGAACGGTGTGACGACACGTCACGCGATCCGCCCTTCTTCCTGACTCGGAGTTTTTCCTGATGCTTCATGACCTGTCGAGATGGTGCCGCCGGTCCGTCGTGGCTTCGTTGTCATCGCGCGCGACAGCAGGCCCAGAGACCCTCGTCATGCGCGTTGTACGGCAGGCCGCGCTGGTGGCCTCGGCGCTGTCCGTGATGGGGCTCGTGCTGCCGACGTCGGTCGCCGCTCAGGTCTACAACTATCCGGCGATGCAACTGCCACGCGCGTCGGTGCGCGACTACACCGCGGCGGTCGCGGGCGGTGCCGGCACGACGGCGGTGTTTCAGTGGCGTGAGGGATGGACCACGTCACGGCATCTTCAGTTGGACGTGGGGCTGGCCGACCGGAAGGGACGCGAGAATCTGCTGTTACTGGTGGGCGGGAGTGTGGCGCAGGAGCTGGTGCGCGCGGCCGGCGACCAGCCGCTCGATGTCTTGTTATCGGCGGGCGCGGGCGCGGCGTTCGGCAGTGGCACGACCCTGGTGCGGTTCCCCGTGGGCGTGAGTGTGGGGCACACCTTTGCATTCGAATACGACATGGCGTTGACGCCCTTCGTGCATCCCCGTGCGTCGCTCGATCTGTGCAGCAGTTGCGGCCGATCGGGGACCGGCAGCCGGAGCGAGGTGACGCTCAATTTCGATGTCGGCGTCAATTATCAGGTGAATCGGCAATTTGCGTTGCGACTGGCCGCGGCGTTCACCGGGTCGGACATGCCCGGAGCGGATGACACGTTTGCCATCGGCTTCAACTGGATACCGGCGCCGTTGATGCGGCAGCCGTAGGCCGATCGCGGGGGCGGGGGCGGGGTCGGCTGGCCGGCCAGCGGGGCCCTGGGCCGCGCCGGCGCTGGTGTGACGACGGGCGGTGTCCGAAGGTTCGGACCCGCCCGTTTGCCTTGCCGGTCCATGTGGCGAAAAGGGCATGCCGAGCTCATCCATAGTGACCCAATCCGCACACGATTGTTGTCACTCTTGTCACTTGGTCCCGATGTCCCGCAGGTCGTCCCCGTTCATGTCGCATTCTTGGCTGTCGAAAGCGCTCCGGCCCTCTTGCGGAGGGTCGGAGTGCCTCGTACCATAGCGCGGCTGAACTGTTACCAAACTGTACATGACCGCGGCACGGCGTCCCACGGGACCGTCGGCCGTGTCCGTGTTTGGCCTTCCCACCGAAGTGCGGGGCCCTTTCGCCCTCGAGTCCTGACGTGCCGCGCTGGTGCAGCGCCTCCCGTTAGACCCCTCGACTGGCCAATTGGTTCGCTCCTTCTCCATACAAGTTCGCAGCACGTTCCTGTGGTTGTACGCGTGGTTCGTAGTCCCCTCCTTCGGGCAGGTCCCGACGTGGGCAGGTTGCCCATGATGCCGGTGTAGTGCGCTACCCCCTTCTTCTTCACCAAGGGAGATCGATGTTCACCAAGACCTTCATGACCCGTGCTCGAGCAAGCGCCGCGATGTTTGGCGTGTTGCTCACCGCTTCGGCGGCCACGGCACAAGCCCAGAATGCCATCATCACCGGCAAGGTGCTGGCAGAATCCGGGCAAGCGCTCGAGTTCGCGAACGTGTACATCAACGAACTCACGATTTCGGTTCCGACGAACGCGCAGGGTGCGTTCAGCATCAACATTCCGGCGGCCCGCGTGCTTGGGCAGGCCGTGAACCTCCGCGTTCGTGCCGTCGGCTACGTGCCGGGCGCGATTGCCATCCGCATCACGGCTGGCACGCAGAACCATGATTTCTCGCTCAAGAAAGACATCAACCGTCTGAGCGAGGTGGTCGTGACGGGCTCCGTGGAAGGCACTGAACGTTCCAAGGTTCCGTTCTCTGTTGGTCGTCTGACGGCGGAAGACATTCCGGTGCCGGCGCTCAACCCGGTGACGGCGTTGCAGGGTAAGGTCGCGGGCATGCGTATCGCGTCCACCAACGGTCAGCCGGGCAGCACGCCGCAGATTCTGCTGCGCGGTCCGACGTCGATCAACGCGAGCGGCCGTGGCACGGGCCCGCTGCTTATCGTCGATGGCGTCATCCTGCGTAACCAGAGCCTGAACGAAATCGGCGGCCTCGACATCGAATCGGTGGAAGTCGTGAAGGGCGCCGCGGGTGCGTCGCTCTACGGCGCACAGGCGGCCAACGGCGTGATCGTGATCAAGACCAAGCGTGGCGCGTCGCGTGATGGCGTGCGTTTCAACTTCCGGTCTGAATACGGCATCTCCGATCTGAACAGCCTCGACTACGGCGCTCCGGCCAATCACCACTTGCAGCTCGATGAAACGGGCAAGCGGTTCTGCATTGCCGGTTCGGCCAACCTGTCACCGTGCTCGCGTACGGTGAACTTCATGGAAGAAATTCTGCGCATCAACAACGTGAACGCCGATACGGTGCGCACGCCGCAGTCCTTCCAGTTCAACTCACCGGCAGCGACCGGTGGTGAAATGCAGAACGTGTACCAGTCGCAGATCTGGCCGGGCCAGCGCTACAACGCGTTTGCGCAGGTGTCGCGTCAGAACCCGGTCGCGCTCAACTCGATCGACGTCAGCGGCCGTGTCGGCAACGTGCGCTACTTCGTCAGCGGCGCGTACACGTGGGATCAGGGCGCCATCAAGGGGCTGCAGGGTCAGCAGCAACGCCGCGCCCGCGTCAACCTCGACTACGACATCCGTCCGAACCTGACGGTGTCCATCAGCAGCCTGTTCAACCGCGCCACGACGGACAACCGTTCGGGTGGTTCATCGAACGGCGGCATCTTTGGTCAGCTCCTGCGCGGCGCGCCGGCGGGCACGGACTACCTGGCCCGCGACACGCTAGGCCGCCCGCTGGTGCGTGGCGGTGGTGCGAACATCCGCGGCACGGGCAACGGTGCTGGCACGTTCCTGTACGACATGGAGAACATCTACGACAACACGAAGGCGAACCGGTACCAGGCGAGCATTAGCGCCACGTACACGCCGGCCGAGTGGATCACCGTGGACGCCCTCTACAGCTACGACAACCGCAACACGATCAGCAACGGCTACGTGGTGAAGGGCTATCGCACCTTCACGGTGTCCCCGGGCACGAACCTGGGTAACCAGGGCATCGGCAACGGCGATCGTGAATCGCTCAACGCGCAGGTGTCGGCCACGGTCCGTAAGCAGCTCACGAGCGACCTCAATGCCAAGCTGAACGTGCGTGGTCTGATGGATCGCGACTACAGCATCAGCAACAGCAGCAGCGGTCAGCAGTACGTCGTGAAGGACGTGTTCACGCTCAGCAACACGACCACGAACTTCTCGACCGGTTCCAGCAGCTTCCTGATCAAGAACATGGGTGTGATCGGCGGCGCGAACCTCGACTACAAAGGCAAGTACATCCTGGATGGTACGTACCGCTACGACGGCAGCTCGCTGTTCGGTGCCGGCAATCGCTGGGCTCCGTTCGGTCGCGTGTCGGCGGTGTGGCGTGTGTCGGAAGAAAGCTTCTGGGGCATCAACCAGATGTCGGACTTCCGTCTCCGCGCCTCGCGCGGTTCGGCCGGTAACACGCCGAGCTTCTCGGCGCAGTACGAAACCTATTCCTGCTCGGCCAGCGGCTGCTCGCTGGGTCAGGCTGGTAACTCGCTGCTCAAGCCGGAAACCACCACGGAAACCGAGCTGGGCGCCGACATGACGCTGTTCAACCGCCTGGGCGTCGAACTGACGTACGCGGCGTCGGACACGCGGAACCAGATCCTCAACGTCCCGACGCCGGCCTCGCTCGGCTTCACGACGAAGTGGCAGAACGCCGGAACGCTGCAGAACAAGACGTGGGAACTGGCGCTCAACCTGCCGGTGATCTCGAAGAAGGATCTGCAGTGGAACATGCGCGGCACGTGGGACCGCAACCGGGCCTACATCACCGAGCTGTTCATGCCGGAATACTTCACCAACGCCGGCACGGGTCAGGGCACGGGTTCGCTCTTCCTGATCACCGCGCGTACGGACAAGAAGGACGGTCAGCCAGTCAACCGCTATGGCAACATCTGGGGCCGCCAGTTCTACAAGAAGTGCGGCGATCTCCCGGCGTCGGTGCAGGGTGACTGCGGCGATGGCAAGGCCTATCAGGTGAACGACGACGGGTGGGTCGTGTGGACCGGCGCTGGCAACAGCTGGAAGGACGGCATCACGAAGAACCTGTGGCAGACGAAGCTTCCGCAGGCGCAGTCGCCGTGGAACTACCCCCTGACGTTCGGTCACCCGATCGTTGACCGCCCGCTCCGTGGCGAGAAGGGTGAAGGCATCGGTGGCAACCACATCATCGGCAATGCGCTGCCGAGCTTCCGTTTCGGCTTCAACAACACGATCACCTACAAGAAACTGTCGGTATACGCGCTGTTGGACGGAACGATCGGCCACAAGATTCAGAACCAGGGCGAAGGCTGGGGCCTCCTCGACTTCAGCTCGGGCTACTTCGACATGGGTGGCCGTACGGTTGAAACGGCGAAACCGCTCGGCTACGGCTGGCGCGTGGGTGGTTCGGAAGGTGCAGGCACGGGTGGTTTCTACGACCTGCTTGGTCCGAACAACTACAACACGGAAAACGGCTCGTACGCGAAGTTCCGTGAAGTCAGCGTGACGTATCAGCTCGGCAAGGTTCGTGGACTGGGCGACTGGACGATGTCGCTGATCGGCCGCAACCTGTTCACGTTCTCGAACTACAGTGGTTACGACCCCGAAGTTGGTGTGAACGGTGGACAGGCGGGCTCGGGACTCATCAACCAGGTTGATGCGTTCAACTACCCGACGCTCCGCACCTATACGTTCTCGTTCTCCACGCGCTTCTAGGACATAAAAAGACATGCACAGCAAACTGCTTCGATACGCAGCGCTGGCAGTCGCCGTGATCGGGTTGGGTGCCTGCGATGAAGAACTCGCAGTCGCCAACCCGAACGCCGGCGAAACTGCCCGAGTCCTGGGTACCGCCGCCGACGCCGAGGCGCTGTTAGGCACGTACTACCGTCGCTGGAGTTCCGGCGTCTACGGTAGCACGGCCAACCTCGAGGGAATGGCGAACGTCCAGTCGCTCATGAACTACTCGTCGCTGGCCAACAACTGCCAGAACGCCCGTGCGCCGTTCTCGGGTGCGGCCAACTCCAACGCGCCGGGCAATGTGTGTGCCGGCGAGCAGTACCGACTCTACCAGTTCATGGGTGAAGTCAATCGCGTGGCGTCGAGCTTCCTGGGTCAGGTGAAGGGTGGCCTGACGCTGGGCACGCCGGCGCGCGATGCGAGAGCCAAGGCGTATGCCGAGTTCCTGCGCGGTCTCTCCATTGGCTACGTCTCGCTGATGTACGACTCCGGCTCCGTCGTCACTGACGAAACCGGTGCGGAAGACGCGGGTGAACTGGTGAGCTACAAGGTGCTCGCGGACTCGTCGAACGCCGCGTTCCAGCGTGCGATCGATCTGACCAACCTGGCCGCGACGGGTTCGGAAGGTTTCCCGCTTCCGACCACGTGGATTCCGTCACCGACGTCCTTCACGAAGGCGGAGTTCGTCAAGCTGATTCGGAGCTATCGCGCGCGTTTCCGTGCCAACGTGGCACGGACGCCGGCCGAACGTGCGACGGTGGATTGGGCGGCGGTTGTGGCCGATGCGCAGAATGGCATCACGGCCGACCACCTGATCACCACTAGCACCACGCTTGGACCGGGCAACTCGTGGCGTCAGCAGTATTTCACCGTGGGCCTGTGGCATCAGATGCCACCGTTCTTCATCGGTATGGCCGACGTCTCGGGCGCCTACGCGACGTGGATTGCCAAGCCGCTCAGCGAACGTGGCACCGACCAGCCGTTCTTCATGGTCACGCCCGACCTGCGTTTCCCGCAGGGCACAACTCGCGCAGCGCAGAACGCCGACTTCGCGAAGACGTCGTGCAACGCGGCGAGCACGGTGTGCAAGCGTTACTTCGAAAACCGTGTCCCGGGCGGCGACCAGAATTCCGGTCTCGGCCTCGGCCTGTCAAACTACGACTTCGTGCGCTTCCAGTCGTGGAACGTGTCCGGCGACGGCACGGCGCGTAACGGCAACACGCCGTTCATGACGAAGGCCGAGGTTGACCTGCTGCAGGCAGAAGGCCTGTACCGTCAGGGTAACTTTGCCGCGGCGGGTGCGCTGGTGAACATCACGCGTACGCGCAACGGTCTGCCGGCGATCACGACGTTTGACGCCAATACGGCCGTACCGGGCGGCGCGACGGATTGCGTACCCAAGGTACCGGTGGCGCCGTTCAACGTCGTGGCGTGTGGCAAGTTGCTGGACGCGCTCAAGTACGAAAAGCGCATCGAAACCGCCTATACTCACTACGCGCCGTGGTTCCTTGACGGCCGTGGCTGGGGCGAACTGCCGAAGGATACGCCGCTATTCTGGGCGGTGCCGTACCAGGATCTGCAGGCACGTGGACGTAGCACCGCGGACATCTACGGAACTGGCCCCGGACCGGGCAATGCCCCGGGCTCGACGGCTGCGACGAGCGTGTACGGGTGGTAACGACCCGCTCGGCATGAAGCGGTTGCTCGGTATCGTGTTGGTATGGGGACTGGCGTCGGGCTGCTATGTACTTCAGCCCGTCGCCGGGAACCCGTTGCCACTGGGTGCGCAGATCGGTGTTGATGTCAGCGATGCCGGACGCATCGCGCTGGGCGGCAGCATGGGACCTGAGATCTCACAGATCGAAGGCCGGCTGGTGCAGAAGGACAGCGCGGAATACGTCATCGCTGTATCGATGATTCATCTGCTGCGCGGTGGTGAGCAGATCTGGACTGGTGAAAGGATTCGCATCAAGTCGGAGTACGTGACTCGCGTGTACGAGCGCAAGCTGTCGAAAGGTCGCACCGCGGCCATCACGGCGGCTGGCCTCGGGATAGTGGCGTATATCGCGTCGCAGTCACTCAAGGGTGGGCTGTTCGGAGACGAAGGCAAACTGCCTCCTGATACCGCGCTGTCCATTCGGTACCGCCGGCCCTGATGCTTCAGCAGCTCGTTTTTTCCTCCACGGAGTTTTTCATGCGACGCATCATTCGTCTCTCGGTGCTGGGCCTGGTGGCAGGCCTCACCATGAGTGCGTGCAAGCCGGAAGAGGTCATCCAGACCGAAAATATTCCTACGGCTGGCGTGCGCTTCATCAACGCCGTACCGGACAGTGCCGGTTCGTTCGGACTTGACTTCCGTTTTGTCGACCTTCCGGAAAGCAACTCGCACTTCCGCATTGCATTCCGTAACGGTCCGACCACGTCCGCCGGTGTCACGGCTTCCACGGGCGTGCAGTACAAGAATGCCCGCGCGGGCAGCCGCCGCTTCGTGATCTTCCTCGACGATACGCTTCAGGCGATCGCGTCGACGAAGATCAAGGACTCCACGCTGACGCTCGAAGCGGGCAAGAACTATACGGTCATCCTTTGGGGTGCCGGACGCACGGGCAGCATGAAGCTGCGCGTAATCGAGGAAACGATCGCTGATCCGGGCACGAAGGTGGCACTCCGTGTCATCAACGCGACCGAAGCGGCGATCGATGCCTCGCAGTACGTCAGCACCGGCACCGCGCCGGCCACGCCGACGTGGGCCAACGTGCCGGCACTCAGTGCGTCGTCGTTCGTCACGGTTGATCCCGCGCAGTACCGCTACAAAGTTCGTGCGGCCGGTGGTGCGACGGATCTCTTCCCGGACATGCTTGCACTGATCGGTGCCGCCGCAACGTCGAGCGCTGGCGCTGGTGCCAAGCTCGATATCTCCTCGGTTCCGGGCACGACGGTTGCCGGTTCTGCGGTGACGCTGATCGTGTTCCCGCGTTCCACCGCCGGTTCCAAGGCCCCGCAGACTGCGGCGTTCCAGATCCCGGCTGGTTCGTTCGTATGGGATCGTCGTCCGCCCATCGGCTTCTAAGAATCCGTTGGCTGCACGCCAGAGCTCCTCAAAGGCGCGCATTGCACAGAGCGAAGGGCCGCCGGCATCACCGGCGGCCCTTCGTCGTTCGCGCGCATCCATCATCTCGCCCGTCGTCGATTTCTTATGCGTCGGTGGGCTATCGCTGCTACTCATGATCCCGCTGCTGCTGAGCGGGCGCACGGATCTGGTGCTTATCGGCGCCGGTGCGCAGGCGTGGCTGGCAACAGCCATCAACATGCCGCATTTCATGGCGTCCTACCGCCTGGTATACGGCAGCCGCAAAATGATGTTCGAACACAAGTGGGCGTCGATCTACCTGCCGGTCCTCATGCTGCTGTACATCGCGATCGCCATCTGGCAGGCGCAGCAATCGCAGGCGATGGTGTTCGTGCTCATCACGGTCTCCAGCGTGTATCTGGCCTGGCACTATACGGGCCAGGTGTGGGGCATGATGGCCTCCTTCGCCTTTCTCGACGGCCGATCGTTCGATGTCGTCGAGCGGCGGCTGATTCGCACCAGCCTGCGCATTCTCCTCGCGTGGCATCTGGCCTGGTTTCTATACACCCAGCTCCGGGATCCAAGCCGGGTGGAGCTGATCTACCGTGTCGCGAGTGCCGCCACAGTCGTCGCATTCGCGCTTGGACTGGTCGGCCTGGTGCGGATGACCCGCCGCACGGGCAAACGGCCGCCCCCTCTCGCAATTGTCGCATGGATCGCCATCTTCGTGTGGTACGCGATCATGGCGCGCGATCCCAAGGCGCTGTTCTGGGTGCAGATCGCCCACGCTATTCAGTATCTCGCGTTTCCGGTTCGCATGGAGCTCAATCACTCCGCGTCTGAACCGCGCAGTTCACCATCGCGGGTGGCGGTACACATGCTGCTCTATGCGGTGGGCCTGTTGGCGGTGAGTGTGATTGTCGGGCAAGTTGTGCCGATGTCGCTCATGGGGATCATCGGCGATGCGTTTGGCGAAGAGCCGGCACGTGCGGCACCGATTCTCATTCTGATGTTCATCAATATTCATCACTACTTCACTGATGGCGTATTGTGGAAGATCAGTAATCCCGAAGTTCGTAAACAGTTGTTCGCGCACGTCACCTCCCCGTGAGTACCACCCATCTCCGCATGTACCGAGGGCTATCCCGATGACCCGCGTTGGACTCTTGCTCGTTGCTGCCGCGCTGCTTCCCTCACTCGCTTCCGCGCAACGCCGCGGCATGGGTGGCGCCAAAGATGCCGACTGGGATGCCGTCGCCGAGAAGAAAGCGCCGGCCGGACCGACCATCGCCTCGAAAGACTTCGAAGGCGTGAGCATCTACAAGATCTACATCGACAAGAAGAAGGATCTCAAGCTGACCGAGGCGCAGATCACGGCGCTCAAGGAAGCCGACGCCAAGTTGAAGGACTCCAACGCGGAGCGGTTCAAACTCCTTGATTCGCTCAAGAAGGATGCTCGCCCCAAGACGTCGGGCACGCCGTCAGCGGAAGACGAAGCGCGCATGGTCATTGCCCGTGAAGCGCTGAACGGCGTGGTGCGGGATATCAAAGTCAGCTACGACGAGGCCGCAAAGGCGCCGGTGTCCGGCTTTGATGAAGCACAAACGAAGACCGCGCAGGAGCTCTTCAAGAAGTACGAAGAAGAGATGCAGGAGATGATGCGGTCGAAGATGGGGCGTGGCGGGATGCCCCCGGCCGGCGGCGGACGCCGCCCCGGCGGAAACTAGTAGACGTCGCGTTCAGCGTCCGACGCGGTCGCTGATGGCTGAAAGCGTTTAACTGATAGCGTCGTTCGACAACGCTATCGGTTAAGCGCTATCTGCTATCAGCTACGGCGGGTACGACGGTCATGCTATCGCACGAAGCTCCGCTTCGTCCACACCGCAATCAACCCGCATTTCGCGTCCGAGCGCATCAGTTCTGTCGGCACGGTCAGTCGCTGCGGATACACCTCGATGGCGGCGAGCTCCTGCGGGTTCATCATGCTGAGGATCTCATGATCGAACTGCTGCAGCCCGTCCACCATCAGCATTGCCAGGCATTGACCGAGTCCGGTCGACGGCAAGTACAGATTGAACCGACGACCGTTACCTGAGGCGCGGTCGACGGTCACGCCTGGCAGACCGGCAAACGCCGCCGCGAGCGTACCACGCTGACCAATGGTGGTTGAGTCGAGATAGTTGCCGAACCCCTGCTTGCGCCGCTCCTCGAAAAGAATTGCCGGCCGTCGGCGCGTCGCCGACGCGGTGATATTCATCGCCTCGAGATTGGTGACGGCGCGCAGTTGGGCGCTCACCAATGCCGTGTCGCTTGCCAGCACATCGACCGTCGTTGAGACGGGCGACATGCCAATGGCGCTGACATCGACTTGCCGCGTCCCGGCGGGCACGGCACGCAGCGTGAACTTTCCGTCGAGATCACTCCGCACCTCGGTACTATCATCGAGAATGATGCGCGCGCCCGGAATGGGTTTGCCAGACGGATCGCTGATCACGCCGCGCACGGCGCCACGCAGCAGCGAATCCGACGCGAGTGTCCCGGCGAGCACGAGATCGCGTCGGCGCACGCGATCGGCACTCGGCGCCAGCTCGATCGACCCGGTGGCGTTGTTCAGGTAGTTGGCTTTGATGCGAAGCTGCGTGGAGAGCGGCACACCACACGCGGCAAATCCGCCCTGCGCATCGGCCTGCGTTTCATTGCGCCACCGGCGTTGCGTGATGTTGCTGGCGGTCTTGGTACCAAGATTCACCAGATCCAGCCACGACACCTCGACCGTGGCCTGCGGCACCAGATTCTGCTTGCGCGCCTCGCGAATACTGCCGTACACCAAGCCGCTGTCCTTGACCGGTACCGGAATGGCGCCGCAGAGCGCGCGCCACATCGTCGGGAACGACGGCACGGCGAGCGTCACCAGCGCTTTCCCATCAGTGACCGTTGCACGTGCTGTGGCACCCGACAGTCCGAGACTGTCAAAGACGGCGTGCTGCATCGCAAACGTGTAGGTGCCTGGCGGCAGCGTGTCGAACGTGAACCGCCCCTTCGCGTCGCTGGTCGTGGCGCGCGACCGGCCCTCGATAGTGACAAAGGCGTTGGGCAGTGGTACCCCACGCAGACTGTCAAACGCCAGGCCGTTCACGGTGACCGGTTTGGCTGTTTGCTGTGCGTGCAGCGGGGCGGTGTCGATCACCGCGAACAACAGCGCGAAGGCGCAGAGCCAACGCGCGTGAGCAAAATCCCTGCGGGCCATCAGCAACCTCAACGCGCGAGTCTCGCCTTGACCAGGTCGGCGATGCGGATCTCGATGCCGCCCTTCGACGAGCAGCGCGAGTACGCCTGATTGAACGTGACCGGACGCGCCTGCGCATCGACGAGGGTGCTGAGCACGGCACCGTTGGGACCGTCGGCGCTCACGCGAGTCATGACGTTCATGAACACATCGTAGCTATCGGCATTCGGACCAATCTGCGTGTTGCCACAATCGAGATAGCGGCTGAGCGGCGCCTTGCCGAGTCGGGTGCGAATCTTGAAACCGGGATTACCGATCTCCTTGCGCACATTGTCGATCGTGGTGAGCGGAATACCCACTGAGTCAAACACCGATGGCAGCACGCGCCACACGGCGTCGACGGTGTAGGGCAACTTCGATACGTCGGCCGTGCTGCTGGCCGCGATTGTCATCGACCCAACGTCGGCCGATCCGACCGTTTGCGTGGCGGGACGAGCCGAGGTGCTGGTGGACGATGCGCAGGCCGCCAGCAGCGCGAACGAAGCAACACCCAGTGACAGCGAGACAAGCGAACGGCGCATGTGGGAATTCCGGTGCGGGGAAAGGCCTGACGACTCCGAAAGAAGACGAGTTATCGTCGTCGCGTCCAGACCAGCATCACGCCGCAGACGGCGTTGAGCTGACTGTAGCGGCCGGGCGTCGACGCACCTGTGGCGTAGAACTCGACGCCAGCGATGTCTTCCACCGGGAGCGTGTTCGCATCGAACGGCTCCGTCGGCTTGCCCGGGTTCATCAGGCGGTCGTCGAGATACACCTGCGAGAAACACGCACAGGACAGGATACCCTGTGACTGCTCGGAGGTTGTCGGGCAGTAGAAGCCCTGATTGCGCAAGTCGTCCATGCTGAAGGTACACGGGCCCGGCTCGCCGGGCCGCGTCGGCTTGGGGGACCCGCATCCAATCGCGGTACCCTGTGCATCCACGCCTCCGCTTCGCGGCAACGACCGCTGCGGTGGTCGCTTGCCGATCACCCACGCGCGTCCGGCCGAACTGGATGCCGAGCCGAAGCCGCTCACCTGCGTGATGACATCGCCAAGCCGCCGTCCCCGATGTTTGTCGAGGTCTTCACGCGCCAGAAACCGCCCGATTCCGGACTTTCGGCGCTCTTCGAAGTCGGCCGGTGCGCCCTCGCCGAGCGCGGCAATGGTGGACACGGTCGCCAGCGTCTGCGCCTTGTTCATCAGCAATCGTTGATCGACGGCGCGATTCGCCTCGAAGTCGATACTGGTATAAATGGGCGCGAATCCCACGCGCTTGATGGCGACCAGGTGTGTGCCGAGTGGGATCTCACTCACACGAAACGCGCCGCGCCGGTCGGTCAGCACACTCTTGCCAATATCGGTCAGCGACACCTCGGCGTTCTCCACGGGAACTCCGGTGGTGTCGGCGATCACGGTGCCGGTGAAGGCCGCATAACTCACCACCGCTGAATCGAGCACCAGATCGGCGCGGGCAAACCGGCGCGCCAGACTCACGGTGACGTCGAGCGGCAGCGAACCAAGGATGGTGGCGGTATCCGCTTCGGTGCGCAGCGCCACGCGCGAGCCGGCGGGGACGCCGCACAGTCGGTACGTGCCGCTCGATTCCACCGCCGCGCGTGCCCACGCGAGACGCGCCGATCGCGCGGTGCCGGCGGATGCACGCGTGGTGTCGACCCATTCGGCCACCACACGCACGCCCGCCGGCAGCGGGGCG
>JAGNMU010000209.1 GCA_017991005.1 Gemmatimonadaceae bacterium
AAGGGGTGCCCCGCGACTGCCTCGTGGCACCGACAACGTACCGTCCGACTCGATACGCAGTGTAAGGGATTTTCGTGGGAAATCGTCGAGTAGGGACGTCAGTATGTTGCGTTTGCGCAACGAAAATCCACTGTTGTATCAAGGCAACATTTCTGAAATGGCACGGAATAAGGCCGAGATCGCTTGAAAACGGCCTCTTTTGAGGACGAAATGGCAATGGTCGAGCTTGGCACGGAGCTTGAGTAGGAAGGGGGTGATCGTGGTCCTGTCACCGTCGCACCCCGGAGTCGATATGCGTCATCCTATTCGTACCTTGTTGGCCGGACTGCTGCTCGCCTCCTCCTCGGCGGCGGCACAACCGGTAGCCGTCGACTACTCCATTTCCGGGTCGGCCGGCAACTGGCTACTCAACTTCACGCTGCGCAACGCCTTCGGCAGCAGTGATCACGGGCTGTACTTCTTCGGCGTCAGCGCCGGCTCCTCGACCATTACGAACTCCCCGTCGAACTGGTCGCCGTTCATGGCGTGGACGGTCGCCGCCGGCTCGGGACGGCGGTACGCATCGTCGTGGATGACCGATCCGTCGACCGGACTTCTGCCGGGACAGGCTCTCACGGGCTTCACCATTCGCACGTTCGACATGGATATGCCGACGACCGTGCGGTGGTTTGCCTATGGCTTCTCGAACAGCGGTGCGAGCTACGAGGGCGGCGACAATTTCAATGGATCGACCTACAACCCTGGCGTCGAAGGATCCTCGACCGGGACCGTCGCACAGGTGAACCTGCAGTCGACGGGGCCGACGGCCGAAGATCCGGCTCCCGAGGATCCACTGCCGCCGCAAGACGAAACGCCGTACCCGCCGCAGACGTGGACGCCCGAGGAAGAAACGCCGCCCTGGACGGAGCCTGAAACGCCGCCGCCCGAGGTGATCTCCAATGACTTGCCGTCGACCGTCACCCCCGAGCCGTCCACCTACGTGCTCATGCTCTCCGGACTCGGCGCCATCGGGTACGTGTCGCGCCGCCGACGGGCGACCGCCTGAGCGCTCCGCGCACGGCACGCACATCCTGATCGAGTCCACGCATCACGGGCCAGCCGCACCACGCGGCTGGCCCGTCTTGCATGCGGGTGGCGCGCCTCCGCGTCAGGCGAGTACGCTGCGCGAGTACGCTGCGCGAGTACGCTGCACGAGCGTGTTACGCGATCAGCTAGGCGGCCGAGGTATCGCCACCGAGCAGCGTGAGCACTTCGCCGGTGATGTAGCTCGAATCGGCATTCGACGCGAAGAATACAAATGCCGGCGCGATCTCTTCGGGCTGTGCCGGACGTTTCATCGGGGTCTCGGCGCCATGCTGTCCCGCCTTATCTGCTTGTTTGTCTGCCACGTTGAGCGGCGTCCACACCGGGCCGGGCGACACGCAGTTCACGCGAATGCCGCGCGACACCAGGTTTTGCGCCAGCGACTTCGTGAACGCGTGGATCGCGCCTTTGGTTGCGGCGTAGTCCAGCAGTGAGGCGCTGCCTTCGAGGCCGGTGATGG
Source organism: Gemmatimonadaceae bacterium (assembly GCA_017991005.1). Lineage (GTDB taxonomy): Bacteria > Gemmatimonadota > Gemmatimonadetes > Gemmatimonadales > Gemmatimonadaceae > Gemmatimonas. The sequence continues at coordinate 1,544 of JAGNMU010000209.1, forward strand.
ACCCCGTGTTGATGATCGTTCCGCCACGCGGAAGATGTTCGAGCGCCGCGCGCGCCATGTAGAAGTAACCGAAAACGTTCGTCTCAAACGTTTGCGCGAGCTGCGCATCGGAGATGTCGAGCAAGGAGGACTGGTGCTGCTGGTACGCGGCGTTGTTCACCAGCACGTGCAACGCCCCCAATGCGTCGATCGTCTGTCGGACGGCATCGTTGCAGAAGACCGATTCGCGCACATTGCCGGCGATGCGCAGGCAGGTCCGTCCCTCGCGTTCAATCGCGGCGGCTGTTTCTTGCGCGTCCGCTTCTTCTTCCGGCAGATACACAATCGCGATGTCGGCGCCCTCGCGCGCAAACAGTACGGCAACCGCACGACCAATACCGGAGTCGCCGCCGGTGATGAGCGCGATCTGGCCTTCGAGTTTGCCGGCGGCTCGATACACTGGTGCTTCGTATCGCGGAAGTGGCGTCATCGCTGCTTCGAGTCCCGGCCGTTCCTGATGCTGCGCAGGGAAGGGCGGTACGGGCTGCTCCGACGACGGCGCGGTCGGTGCCGTCGGTGCGTTCGGTGCCACGGGCGCCGTCATCGGGACGTCTCCCGGTCGTCGCCATCACCGGGTGTGTCGAGAAACCGTTCACCGTGTTCCGTGTCGTCGCGGGTGACCGCCGCTCGCCCACGCAGCGCATCGCCGATGGCGGCACGCTCGAGTTCTTCCGCCGAGTGCGGCTCGGCACCAAGACCCATCTCACCGTCGTCGGTCGGCGTCTGTCGCGCGCCGGAGTCGACCGTGTCGACCACCGGCGAATCGGAAAGAGCACTCTCGATACCACCATCAGCATCCGCGACAACGTCTTCGATCTGGTCGAGGTCGGTCAGTGCCGACGTCACGTCGAGCGCGTCAATCCGTGGCGCGGCGTGGCGCATGCGCTCGCGCAGTTCGGCGGGGTCGAGATTGTCCGCCTCGCTGCTGTATTCATCAATGAGATATCCATCCTTGGTGCGCGCCTCATCCGGGGTCCGCGCAGCGGGATCGGGGTGCGGGCGTGTCATGCAGCCTCCGTGTCAACACGTGTTGGCGCACGAGAGCTGCTCCACGTATGTGCGCGTCTTGAGCGCTACACCGCCTACCACTCTTGGTTCGGCGAATTCGACAAATGAAAGCTCAACCGTAACGGCATGTTTACCACAAAGACACGAAGGCACAAAGAAAAAGCGATGTGCGTCTGCTGTTCTTTGTGCCTTCGTGTCTTTGTGGTGAAAAACGCAGTCAGAATTTTCGAGACGCGGTGACAGCGGCGTGTTTGTGACGCGCGTCAGTATGGCGTGTCAGCGCCGCGTCGTGAACAACCACACGGCGCTGGAGAGGCCGATGATGGTAACGGCGTTGCGCACCCAGGATTGCGGGACCCGTTGGGCGATGCCGGACATGGCGTATCCACCGGCAGTCGAGCCGAGTGCCATGACGAGTGCGATCGGCCAGTTCACAAGGCCCATCGATGCAAAGGCGATCGCCGCAATGCCATTGAAACAGATGCCATTGATGTTCTTGAGCCCGTTCATCTGGTGAATGTTGGTCAAACCCATCAACCCGAAGACGGCCAGCATCACGATGCCCGCGCCTGCCCCGAAGTATCCGCCGTAGATGCCGACGGCCAACTGGGAGGCGAGCATGCCAACGGTGGGATCGAGTGGGCGCGAGATGCGCGCGTCGGCGGCGACACTCAACCGTTGTTTGAGCCAGCGCATCACCGGACCCTGCAGCGCAAACAGGACCGTCGCACCAAAGACCAGCCACGGCACCAGCGCACGAAAACGTTCTTCTGGCGTGATGAGCAGCAGGGCGGCGCCAATCAGCCCGCCGATCAAACTTGGCACGGCGAGCCGCAACGCCCAGCGTTCGATGCCAACCAGTTCGCGCCGGTAGCCATACAAGCTCGCGAACGAGCCAGGCCAGAGCGCCACCGTGCTGGTGGCGTTGGCGGCGACCGCCGGGACGCCCAGCCCGAGCAGTGCCGGGAATGTCAGCAGCGTGCCGCCTCCGGCGATCGAGTTGACGGCCCCGCCCACGGCACTGATCAGCGCGATGACGGTGAGTTGCAGTGCGGACGGTGAGGTGATGGCCATGGGCCGAAGAATCGCCCTTGGCGGCCTCGGGCGGTAGCAGCCGCCGCGCACGCAGGGCATATTCGGCCGATGCCCGCCATCTCGACACGCCTCGATACACTCGCCGAATCGGTCATTCGCAACACGACGCGAACGGCCAACCAATACAACGCCATCAATCTGGCACAGGGGTTTCCGGATTTCGATCCGCCGGCAGCCCTGCTGAACGCGCTCGCACGCGTCGCCCATGAACCGTTTCACCAGTATGCGATTACCTGGGGCTCGCAGCGCTTTCGCGAGGCGCTGGCGCGCAAGATCACGCGCTGTGCCGGCGTGGCCATCGATCCCGATCAGCACCTCGTCGTGACCTGTGGTGGCACGGAAGCGATGATGGTGGCGATGATGACCGTCTGCAGTCCGGGGGACAAGGTCATCATCTTTTCGCCGTACTACGAGAACTACTACGCTGATACCGTGCTCTCGGGAGCCGAGGCGATCTGGGTGCCGCTGCGGCCGCCCGATTTTGGGTTTGATCCCGAAGAGCTGGAGCGCGCGTTTGCCAAGGGCGTCAAGGCCATCATCTTGTGCAATCCGGGCAATCCGACCGGCAAGGTGTTCACACGCAGCGAGATGGAAGTGATCCTCGCGCTCGCGGAGAAGTACGACGCATTCGTCATCACTGACGAACCGTACGAACACATGGTGCACGCGCCGCACGAACACTGTTATGCGCACGCGATCCCCGGCGCATTCGATCGCGTGATCGTCACAAATTCACTCTCGAAAACGTACTCGATCACGGGGTGGCGCATCGGATACGTGCAAGCGTCGGCAGCGGTGATCAAGGGCGCCCGCAAGGTGCACGACTATCTCACCATCGGCGCCGCGGCGCCGCTGCAGGAAGCGGCCGTGACTGCACTCGAACTGCCGGATTCGTACTACGATGACGTCCGCGCGTTCTACACAAGGCAGCGCGAACTCTTTCTGGGGTATCTCAGGCAGACCGGTCTGGCGTTTACCGAGCCGCAGGGGGCGTACTACGTCATGGTGGACATCTCTTCGCTGGGATTCGCCAATGACAGCGAGGCGTCGGACTGGTTCATCACGCAGGTGGGCGTGGCAGGTGTCGCCGGATCCAGCTTCTTCCGTGAGCCCGTGCACAACTACCTGCGCTTTCACTTCGCCAAGAAGGACGACACGCTGCACGCCGCGGGACAGCGATTGCTGCGGATTCCGGAACTCGCGTCGGCGAGGCGATGATCGGCATGGCACCCAGTCGCGGTCGGAGGAGCGCGTAATGCCTGAGGCGTGGTTGCGCGGGCCAATTGCCGGCGTGCCGCCACTGCTGCAACCGGTGGCGCATGCGTTGGTGCAGGTGCAAGAGGAGCTTCATGTGGCAACCCGCGACGTGCCCGACGCGGTCTTGTGGGCGCGTCCGTATGGCGTCGCCTCGATCGGTTTTCACCTGCAGCACCTGTCGGGTGTACTGGACCGACTGTTCGCCTATGCGCGCGGCGACGCGCTGAGCGATCGGCAGTTGTCGGCGTTGCGGAGCGAAGGACACGATCCGTCGGGCGAACTCACCGTGCATTCGCTTGTCGCGACCTTCGACGCGCAGGTTGAGCGGGCACTGGGGCAACTGCGCGAGACGGCGGACGCGGCGTTGCTGGACGCACGAGGCGTGGGGCGCGCGCAATTGCCCTCCACGGTGCTTGGCCTGCTGTTTCATGCCGCCGAACACACGACCCGTCATTTCGGGCAGTTGCTGGTGACCGTCAAAGCGGTCACCAGTGCACCATCACCCGATGCGCGCTCGGCTACCGAAGCTTAGCGGCGGCCAGCGCGAGACAGACCCAACCGGCGATAAAACAAACGCCGCCGATCGGCGTGATGGCGCCAAGCGCACGTACGCCGGTGAACGTCATGGCGTACAGCGAGCCGCTGAAAAACACCGTGCCCGCGACGAAAAGCCATCCCGCACTGGTGGTGAGACCGCTCGACCAGCGCGCGGCGACCAACCCGACAGCGATGAGCGCCAGGGCATGGTACATCTGATACCTCGCCGCGGTCTCGAATACTTCGAGCAGGCGAGGCTCCACTTTTTCGCGCAGCGCATGGGCCCCAAAGGCGCCTGCGGCCACGCTGATGGCGCCGGAAAGCGCTCCGATCATGAGAAAGAGTCTGTCCATGCGAACAATCTAGTTGGCGGTAGTGCCCTGGGCAGTTGCGGTGGTCGGACCGCGATATCGGCAACCACTGGTGCACGTCTCACTCACGGCGATCTGCGTCAATCCTGGGAGTGTCGCGATCAGTCGGTCCCAGATCCACGCGGCCAACACCTCGCTGGTCGGGTTCTCCAGACCGGGGATGTCGTTGAGATAGTAGTGATCGAGCCGATCATAGAGTGGCTGGAAGGCCCGCTTGAGATCGGCGAAATCCATCACCCAGCCTTCGTGCGGCAGCAGCGGCCCTTCGACGTGCACCGTCACGCGAAAGCTGTGCCCGTGCAGTCGGCTGCACTTGTGGGTGGCCGGCAGGTTGGGAAGGCGGTGCGCCGCCTCAAACGTGAATTCACGAAAGATTTCCATACGGGTATCCGGGTTCACGGGCGCGCGTCCTTGGGTCCGATCTGATATTCCCTTGGCGGCGTGGCGCCAAGCAGGTGAGTAACGAAGTAATCCCAGCGCCGACGCATCATGTAATTGCCAGCCGCGCCATACCCGTGCGCGGCATTGGGAATCATGAGCAGGTCGAAGTCCTTTCCGGCACGGATCAGGGCATCGACCACCAGCAGCGTGTTGTCCGGCGGCACATTGTCGTCGAGCGTCCCGTGTGCCAGGAGCAACTTGCCCTTGAGATTCCGCGCCAGCGACTGGTTGGCCTCCGCCTCGTAGTTGTCACGTCCCGCGGCGTCGCGCGCGAGCAGCCCCTGATACCGCTCGCCCCAGTCATCTTCGTAGTTGCGGTTGTCATGATTGCCCGATTCGGCAATGCCGACCTTGAAGAAATCCGGATAGCGAAACATCGCGCTCGCTGTCGCGAACCCGCCGCCGGAGTGTCCCCAGATTCCGGCGCGGTCGATATCGATGAACCGATACCGCTCGGCCAACTGCTTCATGCCCGCGATTTGGTCGGGCAGGGTGTTGTCGCCCATTCGGCCATAGTACGCGTCATGAAACGATTTGGAACGCATCGGCGTCCCCATGCCGTCGATGGCGACCACCACGAATCCGAGATTGGCGAGCGCCTGATGATCACCGCGCGCCGACGCGAAAGCGCGACTCCCGACACTCCCGGTTTGCGGTCCGGGATAGATGTAGTTGATGATCGGATACCGTCGCGTCGAATCAAGCGGCGTCGGCGTGAACATGAGCCCGAACAGATCGGTGCGTCCATCGCGCGCCTTGACCGTGAATCGCGTTGGCGGCTTCCATCCCGTCGCCAATAGTCGGGAGATGTCCCCGCGCTCGAGCGTCGCAATCAATCGACCGGTCGTCGCGTTCCGCAGCACCGTCGTCGGCGGCGTGTCCGGCCGAGACCAGCTGTCCAGAAAGAAGCGACCATCCGGCGAGAACGACACCTAAT
>JAGNMU010000210.1 GCA_017991005.1 Gemmatimonadaceae bacterium
TTGCCTACCTGTGCTGAGCCTCCTCGTCTCGCCGCCGTGCTGGTCTCGCGCGGCGGCAATACGGACCGAGAGGTCAGTTCACAAACGGCAGCAGCGTGGTTGCCGTGCCGTCTCGAACAAAGATCATGAGATCGAAGTCGTACGGCAGCACGCGCAACGGGAAGTACGAAGCCTCGGTACTCGGATTGTACAGCGTGCCGATCGTCCGGGTGGCGATCGGCCCGCGCAGCGGCTGCGCGGCGTTGCCCCCGGTGAGCAGCTTTCGTGCGTCAAGCAGCAGCATCGGAATGGTGGTGGACAAGAACGCGTCCTCGAGCGACCGGACGGGAACCAGCTGCACCGTATGCGACTGCAGCGTGCCCGCGGTGGCGCCCTGCTGCAGAATGGCGTTGAAGGCACCGCGGCCAAACGAAAACCCGAGCGGGCGATAGTCGCTGCCGTAGTCGATGCCGAGCTGCGCACCCATGGCGCCCGGCTGCCGCGTGATGTGTTCGTTGTGCGCCCAGAGCACCATGCGGGCACCGGCGGGACTCTGGTCGCGCAGCCACGTCACGTTCTCGGCCATGAACGCATCGCGCCGTTGATTCGACAGCGTCTGGTTGGACGTGCTGATCACCGACTCGAACTGCTGCACCAGACGCGCATGATGCACCGCCGCCTGCAGATCGGGCGCACCCGCGCCGCGGGTGCGTACCAGCTCGACGGCATCGTTGATGCCTTCGGCGCAGAACGCGCGCGAATCGGCCGGTTGCGCGGCGTATTCCGATCGGGGCCGTCCCTCGGTGGCCCCACGATTTCGGAAGATCTGCATGCACTGATACCAGTTGAGAATATCCACGTCGTAGTTTGGCGCCACGCGATGGATGAACGACGTCACGCTGTCCATCGAGGCACCCGGCGACTGCATATCAAACCCGCGGAACGACACACGCTGCGCGACCGGTGCCGTGGTGTTCCACTGACGCATCCAGGTGATCAGGTCGGCGACTTCCTGCGTGTTCCACGTCCAGAAGTAGAGTCGGGACAAGAGCACCGCCGGATTGCCGACACCCGTCAGTACGTAGCGATTGAGATCGTCCGCTTCGGGCGACGTGGCTTCGATGGCGAAGGTGGTGAACCCCATCTCCGTCACGAGAAAACGCAGCATGCGATGTTTGAGACGGAAGAACTCTTTGGTGCCGTGGGTCGCTTCGCCCAGACCGACGAGTTGTGCGCTGCCCACCATGGCGCGCAGTGGTTCGAGGTCGGTGAACGCGGCGGCTGGATCCGTGGTGCTCAGCGTGGAACTGTTCTGCGCAATCCACGTGGACGTCTCGGCCGTGATCGCCGGCAGTCCCTCGAAGTCGAGATTGGTCGGTGACGCGGCGCGGCGTTCGTAGATGGCGACGGTCCCCGCGGAATCGAGCGTGCCGGCCGCCGGCGCCGACAAGGTGTTGGTGCTTTGCACATCGGTGCCGACGACCTCGAGCGTGATGTCGTCGATCAGCAGCGTGTTGGTGGCCTGGAATTGCGCGCCGAACGAGATGCCAATGGCGTTGTCTGCCACGTCGAGCACAATCGACACCTGGCGCCAGTTGCCGTACCCGAAGACCATGCGCGTGGCCATGTTGTCGTACGCCAGGACGTTGCCCGGTCCATCGACCCGCATGAAGAGGCCGGACACGGAGACGCTGCTGACGTTGCGCGGTTTCACCCATGCCGACAGGCGCACGCGCTTGCCGCGATAATTGTCGGCCTTGATCGACTGGACGATGGTGAAGTTGCCCAACTGCAACTGAAATGCATTGGACAGATACGCCGCCGTGGTTCCGCTCTTCCGATCGGAGACCGTGGTGCCGACGCCGGGTGTCGAGGCGGTGCCGGTCCACCCAGCGGGCGCGCCCGGGAGCACCTGCAACTCGGGCTGTTTGATCAGCGATTCACTCAAGCAACCGGACAAGAGGACCGGTGTGATCAGCGACAGCAGCGCCGACGCTCGGCGGGAGGCGGGAACCATGAGGGCGTTGGCACAGGTGAGGAACGCACAGGCGCGGCGAACGCCCATCGGGAGAGTATGGAGGGCGGCGTTTCCGCCTACAACCCTTTACTCCGCCTGCACCCAATGCCTGCGACACTCGCGTGGCTCTGAACCCGGTGCTAGCGTGCGGAACCACCATGCCCCGCACCACGTCACTCCTCTCGTGATTTCTTCGCCGTTGCCGACCAGTTTGCCTCACGTCCTGCCGCAGCCGTGACACATTTCCCGCCGGTCGTGTATGCGATCGCCATTGCCGCGCTGGTCATTGCACTGACCGCAGTCGCGCGGCGATTGCCTGTGCCAACACCTATTCTGCAGGTCGTTGCCGGGCTTGGTGTTGCCTTGATTCCAGGACTCGAGATTCCGGCACTCGAGCCGGACGTGGTGTTCTTCGTGTTCCTGCCGCCGATCCTCTGGGCCGCGGCGTTTTTTACGTCGTGGCGCGAGTTCAAGGCGAATGCCCGACCGATCGGACTGCTCGCAATCGGTCTGGTGCTGGCCACCACGGCCGCGGTCGCGGTCGCGGTGCGGTGGTTGCTGCCGGATATGCCGTGGAGTGTCGCCGTTGCGTTGGGTGCGATCGTGTCGCCGCCCGATGCCGTCGCGGCAGCGGCCATCGTCTCGCGCTTGCCGGTGCCTCGCCGCGTGGTCATCATCCTCGAAGGCGAGAGTCTGGTGAACGACGCGTCGGCGCTGGTGCTGTATCGCACGGCCGTTGCCGTCACGCTGACGGGCGTGTTCAGCTGGGGTGAGTCGATTGTACGTTTTTTTGTCGATGCCGGCATCGGCACGCTGATTGGCCTCGCCGTGGGCTGGCTGATCGTACGGGCGGCCATGCAGACCAAAGACGCCATGGCGGAAACACTGCTCACGCTGGCTGGCCCCTACGTGGCGTGGGTCGCCGCAGAAACGGTGCACGTGTCGGCGGTGCTCGCGTGTGTGGCAGGTGGTCTGTACACGCGCCAGCACTTCTCGATGGCAGTGGCGCCGGTGTCCCGCGTGCAGTCGCGCGCGGTGTGGGATCTGCTGGTGTTCCTGTTCAATGCCCTGATTTTTCTGCTGCTTGGCGCCCAGTTCGGCACGCTGCTCAAAGGGGTGCCCGAAGGCACGCTGGGTGATGTCGTGCGCACCGGCGTCGTGATCGGAGTGGTCTCGATTGTGGTGCGGTTGCTGTGGGTGCCGCTGGCCACTTATCTGCCGCGGTGGCTCAGTCGGGATCTCCATCGCCGCGACCCGGTGCCGTCACCCAAGTCCATCTTCCTGGTGGCGTGGACAAGCATGCGCGGCATTGTGTCGCTGGCGTCTGCGCTGGCGTTGCCGCTGCTGCTCAACGACGGACGGCCGTTTCCCTATCGGTCCGAAATCATCGTGATCACGCTGATTGTGATCGTGATGACGCTGGTGCTGCAGGGACTGTCGTTGGCGCCGGTCATTCGGTGGTTCAACTTTGCGCCCGAACACAACGCCGAACACGAAGAACGTCTGGCACGCCGGGAAGCGTTGCGGCGTGGCGCGGAGGCTCTGCAGGACATGTCGCGCGAAGCATGGGTGGATCAGGCCGACGTCGAGTTTCTGCGCACCGAACTGCGCGATCGGGTGCGACTGCACGAACACCACGGCGGCACGGCGGGGCGCCGCCGCTTGCGACTGGGCATGATCAACGCCGAACGCCGCATGCTGGTGCGCCTGCGTAACGAAGGTGCCATTTCGGATGAGGTGTTGCGTGATCTCGAGCAGGAACTCGACCTCGACGCCATCCGACTCGGTGGCGGCGCGGCGAGCTGACGCACTGGTGCGATCCTCTACACCATCACGAACAGCAACAGCATTCTTACCACAGAGGCACAGAGGGTGCGCATCGGCATGCACCCTCTGTGCCTCTGTGGCTCTGTGGTAAAAAGCAGTTCAGCGATCCACTGAACCAAGCGGTATCAAAGCATCAACCCGACCGGCGCCGGCGCATCGGCCGCCTCGAGCGCGGCCGGCTTGGTTGTGGTGCCTTCCGCGAGTTGATCCATGCGGTCCAGGCGTTCGACGTCGATGGCGATTGAATCATCGACACTGGTGGCAAAGATGCTTGCGAACTTGGCGTCCCAGCGCACTTCGTCGTAGCGATACGACATCTTCGACGTGACGCGCGTGGAGAATGTCTCCTCGTGCGCCGTAACCAGGACCAGGACTTCCGCGTCCGCCTCGGCGAGCGTGTCCGGTGTGACATTGCGCAACGGACTGTCGGCCGTGATCGGATGCACCACGGTCCAGTGGAGCGGGAAGAACTCCACCGAGTTCCGCTCGAGGGGCAGCGAGTGCACGTTGCGTTCGCGCTGCCCATCGATGGTTTCAAACCAGATCAGGCTCACGCGCACCTGCAGATCGCTCACTTCGCCCGGGTGCACGTTCACAATGCGGAACATGAGTCCGCGTCCACCCTCGTACGGCGCGATGACGGCCGACTCGCTGAAGCGCAACCGCATGCGTGGCCGCGTGAGCCGTGCGATGAGCAGCCCGCTCGCGCCGACCAAAAGGAACGGACCGAGCAACGACTCGAACACCACCAGCCAGTTGGCCGTGGAGCCGACGGCGTGCATGGTGCCGGTGCCATTGGTCGTGAACAGGCCGACGCTGAAGCTGAAGGCACGCATGAACGGGTCGGCAAGGCCGAGTCCTTCGCCGCCCACCAGCGCCGCATCGCCGAGTGAGACGTAGGCGAGCGCGAAGCAGCCGTTGATCAGCAGCAACACACCGAACATCCACGCAAAGAACGAGGGCCAGGTCGTCGCCAGCGCCGCGAGATACCAGCGGGCGGCGCGCTGCGCACCCAATCCGTATTTCCGGCCGGTGGGCGCGCCGTCTTTGTTCAGGAATCGGCCGCGTGACGCCTGAACGACGACACGGCCGAATCCGAGATCTTCTGGAGCGTTGGACTTGGATTCGTTCACCGGCACCGGGGGTACGAGGGATCTGGCCCGGCAATTGCCGGTCGGTCTTTGCGCTGCGACACGGCCATCATGACATCATGAATGAAGCGGGCCAGACGCGCCGAGTGATCGTATTCGATGTACTGCGGTTCATCCGTCGGCTGATGGTAGTCTTGCGCATAGCCCAATGAGAAGTACGTGACGGGAATATCCTTGAGCACGTAGTTCACCTGGTCGCTGCGGCAGAAGCGGTTCATCGGATTCGCGGTGACATCCCACGACTTGTCGATGGCCATCGTCTCAGCGCGCACCGCATTGACCGAGTCGATGATGTCGCCGAACTCACGCGACAAGCGACGGGCGCCCAGCGTCTGCACCGACGTGGGGCCGCCGAACTTGACCTGATCCGCGCGTCCTTTGCCGAGCATATCCATGTTGTGCGCGGCGACGATCGACGTCAGCGGAATCGAGGGGTGATCGACAAACCACTTGGAGCCGAGCAAGCCGGCCTCTTCGCCCTGATGGGAGACGAAGATGATCGAGCGATCGGGCTTCTCGTGCGCAAACTTTTCGGCGATTTCGAGCAGCACCATCGAGCCGGACCCGTCGTCGTCGGCGCCGTTCATGATCGAATCGCGACGTGGCGGGCGAATCTTGCGGGCGCGCGCGATGAGCGAATCGATCTGCCGCTGCTGGTCGGCGGTTGGCGTGCAGGCCGGATCGTTGGCGCCCTGACGGCGTGTGACGGTATTCACGGCGCGCAACGAATCGTGATCCACGGCGACCGCATTGGTGCCGACGTGATCATTGTGGGCGCCAACGAGCACGTATTCGGCGGCCTTGGCGGGGTTTGAGCCCGGCAGGATCGCCACCACGTTGCGCGCGGGGGTCGACGACATGCGCCATTCGTAGTTCCAGCTCGCGGACACCGTTTGACCGGTGCTGCCGACGGTGAGCTGATCCACGGACTTGCCAAACAGCGATGCGGCGGCGGCCTGCGTGATCGTCGCGCCGGCGATGGTGCTGGTGTTGGTGCTGGCGGTGACCGGCTGCATCGACATGCGATCATTGAATGCGGCGGTGCGGGCGGCGGCGTTCATCTCGTCGAGGCTGATAACCAGCACGGCGACGGCACCGGCCCGCAGGGCACGCGTATCCCGCGGCGGGGCAGCGGCGCCACCGACAGCGGCGCCGGCCGGTCGACGTGCACCGCCCGGCGTGGCTTCGACGGCGGCTGCCGCGGCGGCGCCAAACTTGTTGGGGACATCCGCGCAGCTCAGAAACGACGTGGGAGCGCCGCGTCCGCCGGCGTTGGCCGCGCCCGGGCCGGCCAGGAACACGGCAACCTTACCGCCGAACGTCGCCGGGTCGAGCGTCACCGTGGTGTCACCCCAGCGCCCGGCAAAGACGGTCGGGACGTTGTTGAGTTCGGCTTTCGCAGCGAACCCGTTGGCTGGCGATGGGGCGGTGGGCAGGAAATCGTTCTTGGCGGCCAACGACTTGCCGCCGGCGCTCATGCGCGTGGTGGCGGCGTCGAAGCCCTGCGGACCGAAGGGAAGATTCTGGAAGTACGTGCCGCTGTCGCCGGCCGGCTTGAGGCCCAGCCGTTTGAACTCGCGGGCGATGTACTCGGTGCCCTTGTAATTGCCGAGTTCGCCAATGCGCCGACCCTGCATGGAGTCGTCGGCGAACTGGTAGAGGCGAGTGCGGAGGTCGTTGGCCGTGATTTCAGCCGACGTCGGGCGCGGCGCCCAGGTCTTGGGGCCTTCATCGGGCCAGACCGTCTTTTCAACGGGTTTCGGCACGCGCATGGCTTTGGTCTGATTCTGCGCGAGCAGCGGGGTGGCGGCGAAGAGCGCCAGCGCACCCGCAAGAGCGACACGGGACACGGTCGAAATCCTGACGGCTAGGGCGGAGAAGGGGGAGGTCGCCGAGTCCGCTTTCGGGGCGGCGTTCGGCATCCCGGTATCGAGAAAGGTACGACAAAAGCCGCTCGAGCGTTCGCGGCGCCGACCGGGCGCGGCAGCCGCAACGGCAACGGCAACGGCAACGGCAACGGCAACTGCTTCGTCGCGGAGACGCAGAGGCGCAGAGGCCCGTGTCGGATAGGTGGTGCAGTTCCCCCCAAAAAGCATTTTGGGGTTGGCTCCGCACTGGCCGATATCACGCCTCTGCGCCTCTGCGCCTCTGCGACAAGGCTGTTCGCTGTTCGCTGTTCGCTGTTCGCGGTTCACCGTTCGTCCGTCGCGCCCTCGGTGGTCCTCCGTGCGCTTCGCGTTCAGACGTGC
>JAGNMU010000009.1 GCA_017991005.1 Gemmatimonadaceae bacterium
CCCCGCCACCGTGGACGCGGCAAAGAGGTACTCGAGAATCAGGTTCCAGCCGATGAACCACGCCACACCTTCGCCCATGGTGGCGTAGCTGTAGGTGTAGGCCGATCCGGCGATGGGAATCATCGACGCAAATTCGGCGTAGCACAGCCCCGCAAAGAGGCAGGCCAGACCCGCCAGCACAAACGACAGCGAGACGCCAGGTCCCGCGAAGTTCGCGGCTGCCGTGCCGGTCAGGACGAAGATGCCGGCACCGATGATCGCACCAATGCCGAGCAGCGTGAGATTCAATGCGCCGAGGGTGCGCTTCAGGCCCCCCTCTGAGCTAGCGGCTTCCGCGCGCAACGACGCGATCGTTTTCTTGGACCAAAGTCCCATGGGGAGGTCGAAAGAAGGAAGAACTCAAACGGGGTGGCGTCGCAGACAGAGCGCGCGGGAAACGACAGCCGGACGTCGGCGCGAGGATGGACGCGAAGGGTGCGCACAGGACCCCATGCTGTCAACACGAACAGCCTGCCGCTGGCCGGTGCTATTCAGCCCAGGCCAGCGCCGCTTCTCGCGCTCGGCTGGGCCGTGCGCATCGATGTCAGAGCGAGTAGTTCGGAGCCTCGCGTGTGATTGTCACATCGTGCGGATGCGATTCCCGTAAGCCAGCCGTGGTGATCCGTACAAATTCCGCTTCCGTTCGCAGCAGATCGATGGTGCCACATCCGACATAGCCCATCCCGCTGCGCAAACCACCGATCATTTGAAAGAGGACATCGCCAACCGGGCCCTTGTACGGCACGCGTCCCTCGATGCCTTCGGGCACCAGCTTCTTGGGCGACATTTCGCCGTCCTGGAAGTACCGATCGGCGCTGCCGTCCTGCATGGCCGAAAGTGAGCCCATGCCGCGAATCATCTTGAAGCGGCGGCCTTCAAGCAGGAACGACTCACCGGGGCTCTCTTCGGTGCCCGCCAACATCGAGCCCATCATGACACTCGAGGCACCGGCTGCGAGTGCTTTGACAATGTCGCCCGAATACTTGACGCCGCCGTCCGCGATCACCGGGACATCGCCGGCGCCTTCCACGGCGTCCATCACGGCGGTGAGTTGCGGGACACCAACGCCCGTGACCACGCGGGTCGTGCAGATGGAACCGGGGCCAACACCGACCTTGATGGCGTCAACGCCTCGTTCAACGAGCGCAGCGGCACCCGCGCGCGTCGCCACATTGCCGGCGATCAACTGCACTTCGGGAAACGCCTCGCGCACTCGCGCGGTTGCCTGCAAGACTCCGTCGCTATGCCCGTGGGCCGTGTCGATCACCAGCACATCGACACCTGCCTGAATCAGTGCGCGCGCGCGATCGAGAAAGTCGCCACCCGCACCAATGGCGGCCGCGACACGCAGCCGACCGTGTATGTCCTTGTTGGCGTCGGGAAATTGCCGGCGCTTGTGTATGTCCTTGACGGTGATCAGCCCTTTGAGAATCCCGGCATCATCAACCACCGGCAGCTTTTCGATGCGGTGTTTGCCGAGGATGCGTTCAGCTTCGTCCAGCGTGGTGCCGACCGGCGCGACGACGAGGTCTTCCGACGTCATGACATCGCGCAGCGGCCGATCGAGATCGCGCTCGAACTGGAGATCGCGATTGGTCAGGATACCAACCAGCGTGCCATGCTCGTTCACGATCGGCACGCCGGAAATCTTGAAGCGCATCATCAGCGCGACCGCTTCACGCAACGACGCCGTGGGCGACAGCGTGATCGGATTGAGGATCATGCCGCTCTCTGATCGTTTCACGCGGTCCACTTCGGCCGCCTGCCGATCAATGGACATGTTTTTGTGCAGCACGCCAATCGCGCCGTAGCGCGCCATGGCGATCGCCATCTCACTTTCCGTGACGGTATCCATCGCGGCTGAGACCAGCGGCACATTCAGCGAAATGCCGCGCGTGAAGCGCGAGCGGATGCTGACTTCCTTGGGGTGCGTCAGCGAGTGTCTCGGCGCCAGCAGCACGTCGTCAAACGTGAGCGCGAGATCCTCGCGGACGCGGGACGGGCGAGCGGCTGACGCGCCATTGCGCGAAAGCCCGCTACCGGTGTGTTCTCCGGAGGCGGGCTTGATGGGTTCGGTCGTCGAGGGTGCCATCTTTAAACGTAGACGGCGGCGGCGAGAGAATCCAGTCGGGCGACGGAGACAGTCCGTCGGTTCAGCCGATCAACGACCCGCCATCTTTCGAAGCCGCCGGCGCAGCCGTGGCGGGAGAAAGAAGCCTGCCGCGCTGACCATGCCGGCCAGGTTGACGTCGGAGAGTTCGTCCGGGTGGCCGCGCCAGTGGTCCATGAGCACGCGCTTGCCCGTGTTGGCCACCAGCCGCTGGAGCGCCATCATCAGCAGGAAGATGTCGTCGACTTCGCCGAGGAACGGCAGGAAATCAGGAATGAAGTCGACCGGCGACACGATGTACGCGACCGCCGCGAGAACCAGGAATCGATCGACCTTTGAGACGCGGCGGTCGCCGATCAGGCCAATCAGGAGGCGGATGTAGGCGGGAATCTGCCGAACGGCCTGCAGTACGGTTCGCTTGGCGCCAGTACGCGGCCGTGAGCGACGGGACCGGGGTTCGTCTTCGAAATCGTCGTCGTCATCGTGATCGCGCCCGTCGGTCGCCGCCATCTCCTGTGTTTCACCACGCTCGGCCAGACGACGGCGGCGCGTTTCGTTTCGGCGATCTTCGCGGTCGCGCGGATCCGGTCCGCGTCCCGTAAAAAGACCACGCTCGGGGCGTCCGGCCTTGCGGTCGGCTTCGCGTTCACGGGCCATTTCGGACAGGCGGCTGGTTGGCATCGGGAGGTGCTGAAGGTGACGGTGTGACTTGCGGCGACGCGTTCGAGGGCTGCACGGGTGCGCCAGCGGTAGCGGCGGGCGCTCCGGGCGACGGCGCACCGACCTGCTCGACGGCGGTTCGGGCAGCCGTCACAACATCGCCTGCGACGGTCATCGTGGTTTGCGCGACGCCATTCAGTACACCAACAGCCCGGTTAAGGAGCCCCATGGTTTCACTGATGGTGGTAACGGCGACCCCACCGCTGCGCAGTTTGTCTTCGACACCCTCGGCGAATCGTTGCAGCACATTGACCGGGGTGGGCGCTTTCTCGGCGTATCGCGCCTCGAGAAACTCCACATAGTCCAGCACTTGGTACAGCCGCTCATCACTCAGCGTTTCGAGTTTGCGATGAATGCGGTCACGGACGTATGGATTCACGAGTCCTCCGTATTGGGTCGGCCGAGCAGGCGAGCGGTATCGATGCACCTGCCGTACGACTCCGGGCGCGCGTCTGATTCAGCCGCGCCAGCGCTTGCGTTCGCCGCGCGCGTCGATGTGGCAATATGGCGTAGAAAACCGTCGGCTGCTGTACACGCCCAGACCACCTGCCAGCTCGGGGTGCATGCGCTCGACCCAGTCCACCGCCGTCTCCACGCGATAGGCGTCGAACAACGTCAACTTGCCGTCGCCATCCGCATCAATGGCAACATCGGCGGCGTCACCGTAGAGGTGGCGTGAGTCGCGCGCCGAGCCTTCGACGCCGGCGTTGTGCAGCGGCGTGCGAAATCCGCTGTGAACTTCGAGCGTGAAATCCATACGCTCTTCACCGCGACGGCGCGCCAGCTCACTGAGCACCAGTTCGATCTTGTCGAGCACGCGCGGATCGATGGCGACATAGCGCGGCCAGACGGTCTGCGAGTCGTGCGTAATGAAATCGCGCAGTTTGAGGTGTCGCGTGAGCGGCAGATCGAGCTGATCTGCGCGCACTTCGGCAAATCCATCCGGGCGCTCCGCCTGCTCATTCCGCGACCACTCGGCCGGATACCGTCCAATCTGATAGCCGTTCAGCGAACTCCCCAACTTGAGCTCAAAGGGCACCAGCACGGCGAGTCGCGGTTCAGCGATGCGCTGCGTCACGCCGGATCTGGTGACCGCCAGTTCGTAGAAGCCGGCCTCGAGTGGTGCCAGCAACGTATCGCCGGCGAGCGGACGTGCGACGTCACCCGACGCGGCACTGCCGACCTTCACCCACTGATACGTAAATCCGAGTGACGACCCGCGAATGGCCAGCGGGAACGCCAGCCGTTCTCCGGCGCGCACAAACCGCATGCGCACTTCTCCGCTGACGCCGCGCGCCATCACCGCCGCTTCGACGACGGGAACGGTGGCGCGGGCATTGTCGGCGGACGGATCGGCGCGCAGTTCCGTCGCCGGCTGGTACAGCACCGCCGCGATGATGGCCGTCACGCCACTGATGGTGATGGCTGTCTTGCGGATCATTGGGCGCCCCACCGCGCGCGCGTACCACGCACGTCGATATGTACGAACGGACCGTGCGCGGATGTCGCGGGATACACACCGATGCCCCCAACGAGGTCGGGATGTTCGCGTTCAACACGATCGGCTGCGGTCGCCAAGAGCTTCGCGTCGCGAATATCCGTACGGCCGTTGCCATCGAGGTCGCTCATCCAATCCCGCGCACCATTGACGATGTAGACATCAGCGGCGTCGCCGTACTGGTGTCGGCTGTCCTGCACACGCCCACCGGCGCCCACGCCCTGCTGGTTGTACTGGGGCGTTCGGAAACCCGACATCACACGCATCCGCGACACGTTGACACCCATGTCACGGAGCTCGTCCATGACCAGTTCCAGCTTGTCGACCAGCGGTTCCTTGAGCACGAGATACTTCGGCCACACGGCACCCTGATCGTGTGTGAGGAAATCGCGCAACCGAAAGTGCTCGGAGACCGGCGTATCCTGATTGCTGGCGGTGATTTCGAGAAACCCTTCGGGGTTGGCGTAGGAGCGACTGCGTGCGGTCCGCTGCTCTCCCGGAAAGAACCCGATACGATACGCACCGATGCGCCCCTGCACCTTGTCGGTGAACGGGCGCATCGTGATGAAGTGGAAACTGGCGGAACCACCCGTGGCGGCGACATCGGCGGCGAGCACACCAGGCCGTGAGGCCGCGGAGTCGCCGAAGAGCTCGCGAAGAATCGGCAGCGAGGCGAGGCGCGCCGGACTGACGAACCGCGCCCGCAACTTGCGACTGCGCCCGCGCAGCGAGTCGATGAGCGAGAGACGCGGACCGTTTAGCCCGTCGACGTTCGCGCGCGCGCCGGCAGCAAGCACCGGTGTGGACGCCGCGACGTCGGGCACGTTGAGCAACACGGTACCCACCAATACGACAGCAGCCGCGCCTACGGCACCTGCTCGGTGCCACGGACGACGACGCGCGTCGGTGGTGTCGGATCTATGCGAAAGCGGCAAAGGCAAACCGGAAACGACGAAAGTTGACAACCTTCGAGCCCAACGGCATAGCTGGGCGTGCCACTGGCGGTACGATGTCACGAGCGTACGTGCAGCGGACGTGCAGCGACTGATATCAGGACGACGCAGCCGACCGGTGGGTATCGAATTTCCCGGTCGAACAACGCTCATTCGTGACAACGCGTACGCGCTGTGAAATATAGCCGGTCTAGTAGATGAACACGGGTGTTCCGAGCTCAACGAGGTGGTACAAGGTGGAGATGTCTTCGTTCCGCAATCGCACACATCCGTGGCTTACTGCTTGTCCGATACTGGAGGGGACGTTGGTCCCGTGCAGCCCGTATCCGTCGCCCAGGTACAGACGGAAGCTGCCAAGGACCCCCACATACTTGCGCTGATTTGTTCCAAACGGTGGAATGACGATCTTCCCATCGGCGACGATTTCGCGGCCGTCGGACGCGGTCAGCGGTCGGATCGCGCCGTCCTTGTCCTTTCGAACGACATCGTTGCCGGACACGGTGATCTCGCCCCCGTCCTTGAGTTTGAACGGCTGGCCACGCACCAGCTGATAGAGACCCAGTCCGCGCTTGTTTGCCTGTTCGGCATAGTGCCAATCGGGCGGAATCCAGGCGGGGGCGGAGTCGAGGCGTTGCACCAGAAACCGTCCTCGAGGGGTCTCAAACCGCAGCACGCGGCTACTGCCCTTGATGATCAACTGGCGACCGCTGCCAGTGGCAATGGGCGCCGTAAACAGGACACTGTCAGCGAGCTTGTACCACACGCGCCGTTCGGCAATCGAGACCACGATCACCGGCCGGTCACGCGGCGGCGTATCGGGGAGGCTGTCGAGGACCGCCCTGAGGCTGTCCACGCCCATGCCCGCCTCCAACCGGGCCTGTTCGAGGGCTTCGCTGTTGTCGTTGAACACCAGTCTGGCCACGTCACGCGCGAATCGCAGACGCAGGGTGGTGACGGCGAGCCAGGCAGTGGCGGCACCCACGATCACGAGGGCGGCCAGCAACACGCGCCGCGCTCTCCGCCACTTGGCGAAGGTGGCGGCGGTCCCGGGTCGGGCGAACTTGGCAGTGATAGCGGGCATCAGAAGAAATAGACCCGCATGCCGGGGGTGATATTGTCGCGAATCGCCGTCAGGTCGGCGCGACTGATGCGGACGGCTCCGGGCATCACATATGTGCTGTCAGCCAGTGGCCCCGACGCTGGACGTGCGTACACGAGGGTTCCGCCGGACGTCACGATGGCGTCCGCGCCTGCCCACCCCGGCTCCGCCCGGTCCGTCGCCTGAGGCAATCCCCGGTCCGTCCACAGCCAGACAGGGAGTTCGAAGCGGTCGGTGGCCCCCAGCCGCCGCTCGACCACGCGCATGCCACGCGGCACGGTAACCATGACGGTATCCGGGGGTACGCCAACACGACGCTCGGGACCGAACTCGGCAGGCATGGTTCGAAGTCGGACGCCCCCGCGATCGAGTGCCACGAACGACGATTCACTGCTCACCGCGAGATGCAACGCGTCGTCCTGGGTGGCCTGTCGGCGGACAAACTGCAGCATCAGGCCGGTCCGATCGGACTCGGCCGCGACGATCGCGTCGGCGCGTGCACGCTCCAGTTCCGTCATGCCGGCTCGCAATCGCGTGGTCTCTTCGCGGTAGGCGCTGCGTTTATAGAGCAAGAGCCCATCCAGTGCCAGCAGGCTGATGACGACCACGGCCAGGATGAATGTGCGAGGTACGCGTCGAGTCACGGCGTGAGGTTGTTGGTTTCGTCCGCTTGGCTGCGGTAGATTCGAGTACGTCTCCGTACACCGGAGTATCCGAATCGTACGTTGGTTCCCTTGATCCTGCACGGATGCCCGCTCGCACTGAACGACCTGTTGCGCTGATCATCCTCGATGGCTGGGGCTACCGCGAAGAGCGCACCGCGAACGCGATACTGCTGGCCAACACGCCAAACTGGAACCGTATCTGGGCGCATCCTTCCCGAACGCTGCTGACCGCGTCCGGACGCGCCGTCGGGCTGCCGGACGGACAGATGGGCAACAGTGAAGTGGGTCACATGAACCTCGGCGCCGGGCGCGTGGTCATGCAGGACCTCGTCCGCATCCACGCGGCCATCGAGGACGGCAGCTTCTTCGAGAATCCCGTGCTGGTGCGCGCCTGCCGACTGGCGAGAGAGCGCGGCTCCACGCTGCACCTTGTCGGTCTGCTTGGCAACGGCGGCGTGCACGCGCTCGACCAGCATCTGTTCGCGTTGGTCGATCTGGCGATGCGGGAGGGCGTGTCGCGCGTCGCGCTGCACGCACTGCTTGACGGACGCGATACCCCGCCGAGAAGCGGAATGGCTTTCCTGCAGGAGACGTTGCACGCCATTCCTGGCAAGGCCTTTCTGGCCTCGCTGTCGGGTCGGTATTTCGGCATGGATCGGGATTCGCGCTGGGAGCGCACCGGCGCGTGGTACCGTGCTGCGGTGTCCGGCGAGGGTACGCGCGAGACCGATGCCGTCGACGCGCTGCAGCGCGCGTACGACGCCGGCACGACCGACGAGTTTGTGCCGCCGATGGTGATGGTGGATGCGCACGACGTCCCCGTGGCGACGATGCGCGACGGTGATGTGCTGGTGTGTTTCAATTTCCGGTCGGACCGCATGCGTCAGACGTTGCGAGCGCTGACCGCGCCGGATTTTGCCGGATTCGACACCGGCGCGCGCCCCGCGCTCGATATCTCCACGATGACGCGCTACGACGATGCGTTTCCCTTTCCCGTCGCGTACGATCCGCAGTCGATGCGCCATCTGGTGGGCGAGGTGATCAGCGACGCCGGATTCACGCAGTTGCGCACAGCCGAAACGGAGAAGTATCCGCACGTCACCTTTTTCTTCAACGGCGGTCGCGACGAACCGTTTGCCGGGGAAGTTCGCCGCATGGTGCCCAGTCCCAAGGTGGCGACGTACGATTTGCAGCCCGAGATGAGCGCCTCCGGTGTCTGCGACATCCTCTGCGAGGCGCTGGAGCACCGCACGCATGATTTTGTGCTGTGCAATTTTGCCAACACCGACATGGTGGGGCATACGGGCTCGATTCCGGCCGCCATTGCTGCGGTCGAGGCGGTCGACGCGTGTCTGGGCCGGGTGCTCGAAGCGGCACGCCTTGGTGGCGCGCGCCTGATCATCACGGCGGATCACGGGAATGCCGACGTCATGGTCGACCCGGTGACGGGCCAGCCGCACACCGCGCACACGACGAATCCGGTGCCACTGGTTCTTCTCGATCCCGACGGCGACGTTCCTCTGCGTGGCGGCGGCGCGCTCTGCGATGTGGGCCCGACCGTCCTCGGTCTGCTTGGGATTCCGCGTCCCGCTGAGATGAATGGTCGCGACCTCCGCGATCTCACCCCTTCTGCATCCCTCTGAATGTTTATCCCTCGTTCGCCGGTGCCGACGCGCCGCTCGCCGGTTCGCGCTGTCGCGGCATCGTTCGCCTTCTCCCTTGCCGCCGCGCTGCTGATGTATCCCGCCGTGCTGCGGGCGCAGGTGGGACATCGGCCGGACCAGAGCCCGTATGAGGACGTGAAGCTTGGTCAGTCGTTGTCGGTGAGCGCCGGCTGGTTTGCCTTCAAGCGGGACCCGGCGGGCGTCGCGCCTCAGGCGGCACCGTACGGTTCTGTACGATACGACGTGTCGGTAGGCGGACCCGCATCGCTGTACGCGCGATACGCGATCGCCACGACCAACCGTACGCTGTACGCGCCAGGGGCAGTCGCGGCCGCGCGAAAGACCGGTGAACCCGGCGTGGCGATGCACGTCATGGACGTGGGACTCGACATGGGACTGACGGGCCGCAAGACATGGCATCACATCATCCCGGCCGTGAGCGGTGGCGTCGGCCTTGTCAGCGACTTTGCGCAGGTGGACAGCGGCGGCTATCAGTTCGGCGCTAAGTTCGCGATTTCGTATGGTCTCGGCGTGCGCTACGTTCGCAGCTCAGGACTGCGGTTTCGTGTCGATGCCACGAACTACCTGTGGCAGTACGAATATCCGGATCGTTACTTCGTGGCGGCGAGCGACGGCACGTCGATTCTCACCGACACCCGACAGCGCTCATCGTGGCGCGGCAACTGGGGCCTCACGGCTGGCATCGCGTACCCGATATTCAAGTAGCGCATGCCCCGGACTTCACTCACGCGACGCGTGCTCTTTGCCTCGGCGCACCGCTATCGGCGACCGGATTGGAGCGATGCCGAGAACGTGGCGATCTTCGGTGCGTGCGCACACGCCAACTATCACGGTCACAGCTACACCTGTGATGTGACCGTGGCGGGGCCGGTGGACGAAGAGACTGGGTTTGTGGTGGACCTTGGCTTTCTCGACAAGGTGCTGCAGCGCGAGGTGCGGGAACGGTTCGACCACCGGAACATCAACCTGGATGTGCCGGAGTTTGCCGAGGGGAAATTGATTCCGACCGGCGAGAATCTCGCCCGCTTCATTTGCGAACGTGTGCAGCAGGCACTCGCGCACACCACGGCCTTGGTGGTGAAGGTGCATCTGGCCGAAGACGCGACGCTCAGCAGCACCTACGAGGTTGACGCGTGACCCGGATCGCTCCCCGTCTCTTTTTGTCCGTCGCGTTCGTGTTGGCCGCCGGCTGCGCCGGCCGCGCCACCGTGCCCGCACCGACGGGCGGTCATGTTCCCGAACCGGTGCCGCCGGTTGCGATGCCCGTCGTTACGGTGCAGCAACCGCCGTCGGCGCGCGACGTGCTCCGACACCTCGCCGACTCGGCGCTCGGTGCGCCGATGTGGCGGAATGCTCGATGGGGGCTTCTGATTGTCGACGCCGCAACGGGCGATACCCTGCTCTCGCGCGACGCCGACAAACTGTTCATGCCGGCGTCGAATCAGAAGTTGCTGACCGGTGCGGTGGCACTGCAAACCCTCGGGCCCGAGTACCGGTGGCGCACGCCGATCATCTTGCGTGGCACACAACGCGGTGCGGAGTTTCGCGGCGACGTGGTGGTGCTCGGCAGCGGCGACCCGAGTGTGAGTGACACGTTGCGAGGCGGCAACGCGTTGTCGTCGTTCGATCCCGTCGTCTCCGCGCTCAAGACGCGCGGCATTACGCGCATCCGAGGTCGTCTCCTCAGCGATGGGGACGCCTTCCGCGGGCCGTCGACTGGATTTGGGTGGGAGATCGACGATCTCGACGAGTCGTATGGCGCGCCCATCGACGAGCTGCTGTTCAACGAAGGCGAGTTGCGAGTGGCGGTGTTCGCCGGGTCCGCACCGGGCAAGAGTGCCTACATCTCCACGTCGCCGACCGTCACCTATCCGGCAGTGCGCAACGAGGTCGTCACGCGCGCGGCCAGCGATACCGGTGCTCGCGTTCGTTTGGTGTATGACACGGTCGCGTCGCAGCTGGTGGTGACGGGAACGATGGTCGCCGGCGACAGTCTCAAAACGCTGATGTCGTACCGTCACCCGAACGACGCGTACCTCGCGGCGCTCGCGCAGCGACTGAATGCCGGCGGCATTCGGTTCCAGGTGCCGCCCGCTGCTCGCGCGAGCAAGCGCACTCCTCGGGCGATCACGAAACGACGGGCGGCCGCGCCGGTGGTGCCCGTCGACACGCTGGTCATCCTCGAATCGGTGCCGCTGCGTGAGGTTTTGCCGCGCATGCAGAAGCCATCACAGAATCAGATCGCCGAGATGTTGTTTCGCACGTCGGGGTTGGTTGGTACGGGACACGGCAGTGCGGACAGTGCGCGGGCGTTTGGCGCACGCACGCTGGCATCGTGGGGCGCCACCGCCGAACACGTGGCCTATCGTGATGGCAGCGGACTCTCCCGCCACGACTACGTCACCCCGCGTGCGATCGTGCGCGTGCTCGATGCAATGCATCGCTCGCCGTGGGCCGAATTGTATCGCACCGCGCTTCCACTGGCCGGTGTGGACGGCACACTCGCCAACCGCATGAAAAACACGAGCGCCGCACGTAACGCCAATGCGAAGACCGGCACGGTGGACAAAGCGCGTTCACTCTCGGGGTATGTGACGACGGCCGATGGCCGTGTCATCATGTTCTCCATGTTGAGCAACAACTTCACGGTGCCCAACCGGGAAGTCGAGCGCGTGCAGGATCTCCTGGTGCGCGCGCTGGCGGAACTTCGTGTGGGCAATGAGGCACCACGTGCCCGCTGACCGCGGTCACACCGAGCCGACCGCTTCACTCGCGTTTTCGTACGAATCGGCGCTCGCTACCATCGTCGCCGCCGCGCCACTCGGTGCCGAGACGGTCGCACTGGAACAGTCGATCGACCGGGCCCTCGCCGACGCGATCACCAGCCCGGTTGCATTGCCGCCTTGGGACAACGCGGGCATGGATGGTTACGCGGTGCGCCGCGCGGACGTCGCGCAGACCACGCCCACGGTGCCGTGCGAACTCCGCGTGGTGTCGACCATCGCGGCCGGAGTCGATCCCGCATCGCTGCGCGGGCTGGGCGCCGGCGAGGCCGCACGGATCATGACGGGGGCGCCGGTGCCGCCGGGTTGCGACGCCGTGGTGCGCATCGAAGACACGGATCGTGGCGAAGATGTCGTGCGGATTTTCGGCACCCGCGATCTGGCGGGTCGCGGCAACATCAGACCGCTCGGCGAGGAGATCGCGCGGGGCGACCAGGTGTTTGGCGCCGGCACAACCGTCGGGCCGTCGCATCTGGGTGTGATGGCCAGTCTTGGCCAACGTGAGGTGCTGGTCTACAAACAGCCGCGCGTCACGATTCTGTCAGGCGGCGACGAGCTGGTGTTACTCGACCGGTTTGACGACGTGTTGGCGGGTCGGCGTATCGTCGCGTCGTCCACGTACGCACTGCCAGCGCTGTTCCGACGTGCCGGAGCCGAGGTGCGTGTCGCGCCGCTGGCACCGGATACGCTCGAAGGTACGATGGAGGCGATTGCGTCCGCCATCGACGCCGGATGCGATCTGCTCGTGACCACGGGCGGCGTGTCGGTTGGTGCGTACGACTACACGCGCGATGCGCTGGCGGCGCTTGGTGGCACGCTCGACTTCTGGCGCGCGAAGATACGCCCGGGCGGACCGATCGGCACGGGCCACGTACGCAACACCCGATGGTTGGGATTGCCGGGCAATCCGGTGTCGTCGATGGTGACCGGCGCGCTGTTCGCGTGGCCGCTCATTCGCACAATGGGTGGGCATCATCGCACGTCGCACCGCGTGTTGCGCGTGACGATGCAGGATACATTCGAAACACCAGCGGCACTCACCTACTTCGCGCGCGTGGTATTGTCGCAGCGCGCCGACGGCGGTTTTGATGCCCGTCTGGCCGGTCCACAGGGGTCCAACTTGCTTCACACGATGGCGATGGCGGACGCGTTGCTGATGGTGCCCGAGCATCGAACTGCGGCACTGCCCGGCGAAGAATTCGACGCCGTGGTGCTGCCGTGAGTGTGCCACTCGAGCCGCTGGCCGGCCTGCACGGCGATGCACTGGACGACGCGCTCTCGCGCCGCTGGAGCAGTGCGGCCGAGCAAGTGACCGTGGGCGCCGAGACGTTCACCCTGTTCAAACCGGCCAACGCGGATCATCTCATCAGCGAGGCCGACTATGTGCTGGACGAACGGCTGCCGTATTGGGCCGATCTGTGGCCGTCGTCGCGCATACTTGCTGCGGCGTTGCTGGCGGAAGCGGGGACCGGTCGCTCACTGCTGGAAATGGGGTGTGGGCTAGGCTTGTGCACCGTGGCGGCCATGAAGGCCGGTTTCTCGGTCACGGCCACCGATTACTACGACGATGCGTTGCATGTCACGCGCGGTAACGCGGCGCGAAACCTCGGGCGCGAGCCGGAGATCCGTCTCGTCAACTGGCGCGAGTGGCCGGAGGATCTCGGTCGGTTCGACGTGGTGATCGCGGCAGATGTGTTGTATGAAAAAGAGTACGCGACCTTGGTGGCCGAGTGCCTCGTGAAGGCACTCAAACCGGATGGCGTGGCGATCGTGGCGGATCCCGGTCGTTTGGCGCTGCCGGCGTTTCGTGACCACCTGGAAGCAGTCGGGCTTGAGCTCGCCGATACGGCGCGCGTCAAGTACGAGGACGGCGTGATCAAGCAAGAAGTGCAAATCATGCGACTGCGCCTGCGCTAAACCGTCCGCAGCACGATCAGTCGTACAGCATGGCCAGTCGTGCGCAGGTGGCGATGCGAGGATTGTGAAGCACGGTGCTCGACACCGTCGAGGCCCCGATCAGCAGGCGCATGCTGAGCGACTGGCTCTGATAAAACTGCTCGGGCACGCGGTTGGGCGCGTCGAGCATGAGATCCAGATAGGCCTGCTCAGAGGGATATCGCGCGAGTGTGGTGCGCGCGTCGGCGTACGCCTTCAACACCTCGTCCGACGGACCGGCCAGCATGCCGCGCACGCTGCTGCAGGTACCAAAGGCGAGCTGTCCCAGGCTCTCGTACCGCACACCCACCGGGAGTCTGGCATCGCGCGATTGGTCAAGCATGCGCTGTTGCCATTGACCCAGCGGCACACGCGGCGTGGTCATCGGTTGGTAGCTGCGACCGGTCTTTTCCGGAGGCGCTACGCCGGCCGCCAGTGCCTGTTGGCCAGTGGCCACATACAGTTGATGCAGGCCGTCGCGGCCGATATCGGTGATCACTCGGCCAATGAGCACCTGCAACGTATTGCTGCCGTTGTCGATCATGGCGAAACCGTACCCGACGATGGTGCGCAACGCCGCCTCTGCCTCTTTCGGTCGGCCCGTCGCGACGTAGTACGCGGCGCGCGACACCGCCGCATGCGCGAGCGCCTTCGAATCGTTGAACTGTTCGCGTGGCATCGCAGGCGAGAAGGCGTCCGCGCGAAACGGGAGTGCAAACTGCCCGCCGATCATATCGATCGAAGGAGCGCTGGCGACGCGTTCGACATCGCGCCACACCGGGGACTCCGCCACCGTGCGGAGATACGCCAGTTCTTCGGCACTCACGCCGCGCGCCGCCTTCGACACCATCTTCAGCGCCATCGGTACATCCGACTGCGGAGGACGCAGATCGGTGAACAGCCCGGCGGCGGGCGGTGCCGTCAGCCATACTTTCTCGCCCGATGGCGCGGCCTCACGCAACGGAAATTCGTCGGTGGACTTCGCCGACTGCAGCGCGCGATACGCGAGTCCTGCCTGGAGCGGCGTGATCGCAGGATCTTTCGCCGGCGCGAATCGGCGAAGTCGCTCGGCGCCAGCCAGTCGTTCGCGCATCGTTTCACCCACGGTGAACCGTTCGTTCGACGCGACGGCGACAATGGCGATTGGTGCCGCTGTGAGAATGGCCAGGCCGATAGCGGCATCGCGCATCAGGCGCAGCGCCGTGCGCACCCAGCCCTTGCGAGGCGCGCTCTGCGCACGCGCGCGTGATCCCGAGGTACCTGCATTGCTCGGACTGTCGCTGGCTTCTGACGAGGCGTCGCGCGAACGCGCCGGCAGATCGTGTGCCGCACCCGGCCCGGCCCACGCGGCAGCAAGCCGCTCTTCTGAATTCAGACGATACGAAGACATGGTCAGACGGGTGTGAGTTCGAGCGAACGCGGGAACCGCAGCACGTCTTCGACTTCCTGCTGTGCGGCCATGAGGCGCGCGACATCCGCGGAGACCTGCTCGGCAAGTCCGATATGCGTGGTGAGTGCGTCGATCGACAACGATCCGGCGTGCAGGCGCAACAGGTTGAGCCGGATGGTCTCGAGCGCGGCCACCGCCTCGCCCAATCGTCGACCGACGGCGTCGCGTTCCTCGCGCAGCGGCGCGTAGTCTTCGGATATGGCAGCGCCGCCCGCATCAAGCAGCGCGGCCTGCAATTGCTCCAAACGCGACCGAAGTGCGTGTGCATCGCGCTGCAATGGCTGCAGCAGCGATGGCAAGTCACCGAGCGACTGACGCTGAGCTTGTGGCAGGCTTTCGAAGAGCTCTTCGGCCGCCATGCCGAGCGACAGTTCGGTGGCGCGGTGCGTCATGACCCGCGCTGCGGGCTGTGAGCCGCGCCAGCGTCGGGCCACGGAGAAGGCAAACGAACCAAACCGGCCGGTCCACGCGGCACTCCAGAACTCGATGTCCACATCGCGCCGCAGTTGCATGAGCGTGACATACGCGATCGTGCTCGCGGCAGCGATCGACAGGCCAGCGAGCGCGAGTACGCCGAGCGACGAGAAGGACGGCGTGTTGGCTGCCGCGAGTGCGACCGCCAGGAGCGCCGTCGACGTGGATGCCGCGATGCTCGCCGTACGCTTGAGTGTCCACTCCAGCGCCATGCGCACGCGATGCTGCTGAATTCCGCGTTCCTCACGACTCGATTCGCGTTCGGCCCGAAAGGCGGGCTCGAGATCGGCCTGCGTGAAGCCCTGATCCATCAGTCGGCGTGCCGCCACAATGCCGAACGCAATCGGCGTGATGGCGGCGCCGGCCAGCAACGTGGCCACGCCAACAGCGGGACCGGCGACGATGGACGTCGCGACGCCGGCGGCGAGCGAGCCGAGCAACGACAATACGGTGCCACCGCCGTCCATGCGTCCGTTTCGTTTCACGAAGGCACGCAGCGCGGCGGGCAATTCACGACGTTGCTCGAGCGCGGCGCCCAGCTGATCGGCCATGGCCTGTGCGTGCTGCGGCCGGTCCGATGGCGACTTGGCAAGACAGCGATCGACGAGTTGCGCGAGGCGTCGCGGGGCGGCGGCACCAACGGAGGCAAGCGACGGTGCGGGCTCAGCAATCTGACGCGAGAGGATTTCGGCCGTGGTGTTGCCCTCGAACGGCAATCGGCCCGACAAGGCGTAGAAGGCGGTGGCGCCCAGCGAGTACAGATCGCTCCTCGCGTCGACGTCCTGGCCGAGTGCGTGTTCGGGGCTCATGAACTCGGGCGTGCCGGCAATACTGTCGCCGTGCGCATCACCAACGGCGGCCGCGATGCCGAAGTCGGCCACCAGCGCGCGGCCGGTTTCGTGTTCGATGAGAATGTTGTCGGGTTTGACATCACGGTGCACGACACCCTGCGCATGCGCGTGGCCCAGCGCCCATGCCACTTCTCGCAGCACCCGTGAGCAGTCGGTGGCGGAGAGTGGTCCGCGCGATTGCACGCGCTCGGCCAGCGTTTCGCCATCGACAAAGGCCATGACGAAATACACGAACGCGCCCGCTTGTTCGACGGCGTGAATGGGGATGATGTGCGGGTGCGACAGGCGCGCGGCCACACGGGCCTCACGCATAAAGCGCTCGCGCAACTCCGGGCGTTCGGCGAGTGCGGGTGGCAGCAGTTTGATAGCCACCAGTCGGTCGAGATGTACCTCGCGCGCGAGGTAGACCACGCCCATGCCACCGCGACCCAGTTCGCGATCGATCGAGTAGCGCCCGGCGATGGCCGACTGGAACTCGAGAAACAATGGATCGGAGGCGGGCGGCTGACCCATGATGCTCACGCTCGGGGGATTGGCATTCTCGGCAGTCCCACACGGCCAGTCGGTTGTCCCGCCGGCTGGCGTGTGTGGTCCGTTTATAGACGCCGTGCGCCGGTTGCCGTCACCCGAATTGTCAGCGGCCGCGCGCGCTGTCCCACCTTATCCCAGACGCGAGCGCGACTCTACGGCAGATCTATTTCCCGTCGTAGCCGAATATCGCGTGACGACGACCCCACGAGGATGCGCCATCGACCCGGCTCGACCACCCGTTTCATGTTGGCATCGAGCATGGAGAGCTGCGCACGCGACACGTTGAACGTGACCGTTTGTGACACAGTCGGCGCCAGTGTGACACGCGCAAAGCCGGCCAGTTCGATGATCGGGCGCGCCACGGAGCCCAGCACGTCGTGCAGATAGAGCTGCACCACTTCATCGCCCAGCACCGTGCCGCTGTTGCGAACCGTGGCTGAGATCTGCAGCGCCACGCTATCGGTCGCCGGACGAACATCGACCGCCAGATCGCTATACGCAAAGGTCGTGTAGCTCAGCCCATGCCCGAACGGAAAAAGCGGGTGCCCGGTGAGATCGAGATAGTCATCGCCCCGTCCGGTGGGCTTGTGCGCGTAGTAGAGCGGCACCTGTCCCTCGTGCATCGGGAAGGTGAGCGGCAGGCGTCCGGCGGGATTCACGCGCCCAAACAACGCATCGGCAACGGCGTATCCACCTTGCTGGCCGGGATACCACACATCGAGCACGGCATCCACGCGATCGATCCACGGCATGGTGATGGCACTGCCGCCGACCAATACCACCACGGTGGGTACGCCAGTCGCGGCGACGCGACGAATGAGTTCTTCCTGGCGACCAGGTAGCCCCAGTTTGGCGCGATCGCGGAATTCGCCTTCTTCGATGCCGGCCACAATCACGGCGACATCACTGGCGCGCGCGGTGGTCACGGCCTGCGTGATCTGCGATTCCTGCGTATCGCGCACGCCGGCGTCCCAGAGCAGTTTGAGCCGCGCGTTGCCGGTGGCTTCGAAGTATTCGAGGACAATGTCGTGCGTGGAACCGGGCGCGAGTGTCACACGCGCGCTGCGCGATCCGAACGACGACTTCTGCCAGTTGTCGATGATGCGCTTGCCGTCGATGGACAGACGGTAGCCGTCATTGCCTTCCACGGCGATGGTGCGCACACCGGTCGCGGGCACGGTGATCTTGCCCGTCCACCGCGCCGAGTACCAGTCGAAGGGAACGCCGCGACCGGGCGAGTTGAGTGTCCACCCAAAGTCGATCTGCGCGTCGGTACGCGTCAGTGTGGGCGCATCGCTGAGCGCAATGTTGTTCCAGTACTCACCCTTGAGGCCTTTCGCCGTGGCGCCGTTTACCAACTGCGATAGTGCGGACGCCGGCACCACGGCCAGCGGGCGAAAGACACGTGGTACACCCGCGGCCGCGCGCACAACGGTGCCTTGTGGTGCGCCGGCGCGAATACCATCGAGAACACTCACCGCGCGCGCACCGGGCGGTGAATAACCGCCGACGCGTGCTTCGGTGGCATCTTCGCCGATGACCGCGACGCGCATGGGTTTTGCGCTGGGGCGCAGGGGCAGTCGCGCGCGATCGTTCTTGAGCAGTACCAGTGACTTGGCTGCCGCCTCGCGCGCCACTGCGAGATGCGCCGCTGAGCGCGACACGGCCGCGGCGCTGTCGGCGCTCCCATAGGGCGACTCAAACAGCCCGAGCGCAAACTTGACACGCAACACGCGCGCGACAGCGCTGTCGATCACCGGCATCGCGAGTCCGGAATTCCGGAACGCGGCAAGATACGGT
This sequence comes from Gemmatimonadaceae bacterium, assembly GCA_017991005.1. GTDB lineage: Bacteria > Gemmatimonadota > Gemmatimonadetes > Gemmatimonadales > Gemmatimonadaceae > Gemmatimonas. The sequence continues at coordinate 18,594 of JAGNMU010000009.1, forward strand.
CGGTGCTGTTCGTACGACGACTGAAAAATCACGTCGAGTCCCGACTCGAGCGCGTGACGCGCCGCGGTGGCGGTGCTGGCTTCGGTGTGATGCAAAACGGTGGAGCCGCCGGTGGCTGCGGCGTCGGAGATCACGAAGCCGCGAAAGCCCCACGCCGTGCGCAGCACATCGGTGAGCAGCACACGATTCTGCGTGGCGGGCGACCCGTCGACGGAGTTGTAGGCGCTCATCACCGACCGTGCGCCCGCGTCACGAATCGCGGAGACAAACGGCGGATAGTAGCGCTCCTGCAGTAGGCGTTCGCTGAACTCGATGGGATAACTGTCGCGCCCGCCTTCACCGACATTGGCGATGAAGTGTTTGGGCGTCGTCACGATGCCCACACGTTCGAGCGGCGACATGTAGGCGCGTCCCATGGCGCTCGTGAGCCACGTGTCTTCGCCGTAGGTCTCTTCCACTCGGCCCCAGCGCACATCGTTGGCGATGTTGATGACGGGCGAGAGCGACATGCGAATGCCGCGACTTTTGGTTTCGCGGCCAATCGCCGTGGCGACGCGCGACACCAGCGCGGTATCCCAGGTGGCAGCGAGTGCGATCGCGGCGGGGAATGTGGTGGCGCCTTCTCGGCCGAGCCCGTGCAGCGTTTCTTCAAACGGCAGCAGGGGTATGCCAAGGCGCGTTTCGTTCACGAACCAGCGCTGCAGCGCGTTGATGCGCTCGGTGTGTGCACGCGCGACAATGGCAGGCGCGATGGTATCGCTGCGCAGGCCATCGGCGCGCATGCCGACGGGGGCGTTGATCTGCAAACCAAACGAGCCGTTCCGATAGTCGTGCGCGGGATCGTCGCGATCGCCGGGGATCATGAACAGCTGCCAGAACTTCTCCTCCAGCGTCATGCGCGCGAGGAGGTCCTGGGCGCGCTCGGCGGGGGAGCGGCTCGCATCGCGGTAGGGCGCGTTGGCGGGCGGCTTGGCGGCCGGGTCCTGAGCCGCGACTGTGTTTGGCGCGAGGGCGGCGATCGCGGCGGCGGCGATTGCTGCAAATCGGGTATGGGAGCGCATGCGGGGAGGGTAGCGCTGGTGGCTCCTGTGGCAAGAGCGCTTTTTCGTCGGCTGGATTGGGAGGGGATGGAGGGCGCGAAGGACTCCTGCTTGGGAGGGCGCGGAGGGTGTGAGGGATTGGCTCTACGTTGCGGGCGCGCTACAGTTGTGGCGGGTAGCGGCTGATGCCGCGACTCCCAATCTGTTTTGGATTTTGATGGAATGTGACAGACGAGATTGCGGATCTGTGATGTTTGTGCCGATGGTGTGACGTTTGGTCGACCGCAGCGGACTCGACCATTCTGGCACCAATGTTTCGTGGTAGGGGGGCGGACATCGAAGTTTTTCCCCTTCCCTGCCTGCCATGCCCACCTCGATTCAACATTTCCTGTCGCGAACGGCAGCCACCCTTGGCCTCTTTGGCTCGATGGCGATGGCGCCGATTCAGGTGTGGGCGATGTCGGCCGATTCCGCGTCAGTCGGGCGGTCGGGCATGCCGCTGATGGCGGCAAACGACGTCGACGGTGAAGTGCGTGACCTGGTGCTCAAGGGCGATTCGATCGAGGTCACCTACAAGAACACCGGCACGCGGGCCACGGCGATTGTCGGTGAGCTGCAGGTGCGCGGCGATGACGAAGAACTCGTCAGCAGTGTGCTCCTGGCCGACTCGGTGGTGGTGAAAGCCGGGGCCACGGTGCGCATGCGTGTGGCGATGCCGACGTTGCCCAGGGGCCGCTACACGATGTTCGCGGTGGTGGATTTTGGCGGACCAGAGATGACGGCGGCGCAGGCGGCGCTCGAGATTCGGTAGTCGGTACTCAGGAACGTCGCGCGTGAATCACGTAGACGCCGCAGCCGGAGTTGAGGGGTGAATACTTCGCAGGTGTTTGCGAAGGACCTTCGTAGAACTCAATGGCTTCGATCTGCGAGACCGGCTTTGAATTGACATCGAATGGCTCGGCCGGCATCCCGGCAATCATGAGCGTGTGGTCAAGATAGACCTGCGCGTAGCACGCGCAGATGGTCCCCAGCGTCTGTTCGAGTTTCGAAAGCGCGTAGCGCGTGCCTCCAACATTGCTGGGATGATCGCGGATACACGAGCCCGTTTGGCTTATCGGCCGCTTGGTGCGAATCCAGCGCTTGCCATCGTGCCCCGGCACGATAGCGAGCCCTGGCACCACGGCCAGAGCATCGCCCATGCGTCGGTTGCCTTGGGTCGCCGGATACTCACGCGTCAATTGTGTCCGTGACCGACACAGAGGTGGTTTCAACAGTCTGCACCGCGTAGCCTTCGTCCATTTCCTCACTTCACAGCAAGGTTCGTGAAGTGCAATGCGTCTGGATCAAAATCGCTCGCGAGAGGGGCGGCCAGCGTGCGCCATCCACTGTCGACAGATCTCGGCAGCTCTTCGTTCGTGACGCTCTCAGCTGCGACTCGGATGCTGCGAAGTGCAAGGTGCCCGAACGCGAGATAGCGGCAGCCTGGCAGGCTACGTCTCCGACACCTTCCGCGAAGAGACGACTGTCCAACCAGCGCGACCTCTCTTGAGAGTGAGTGCATAGCTAGTCCGAGCTACAGGTTGTCTCGCGTTGCCCGAACTGAAGTAGTGATCCACAACAACAACAACAAGCGCATCGTCTATAGCCGCGGGTTCCGAGATTGCCAAGAACGCTTCGGCGTCAAAGATCCTGCAACTTCTTGGCCCGCTTGCGTCACAGCGGACTGCCTCATGCCTGGCAGTGATGCGGACTCGCGGGAGTGCACGCGCGCTGGTCAAGAAAGACGAAGAGTGATGCGCATTCTTCTCGTTGGTCTTGCCCGGATGGCCGTACATGGAGTTCGGCTGCACGGCAGAATCTAGCAGAATCCGCCCTCCGTGAACCCATGCCGTGTCTGCAAAGTTCAGAACCTCCAGCTCCCAAGAGCTAGATTGTGCGGAGGCGCGCTCAGGGTGTGTCGCGACAAGCGCAAGACACGCCATGGCAATTGACGCTCGACTCATCTGTGCCTACCTGTCGGATGTGGAGAGACTGTGCACGGAAAGTTCACTGCACATAACACATGTCCATGTAATAGTTCGCCATCTCTTCGGCCGCACCGTTATGGTGAGCAAGCTCATGGATGATACTGAAGCTCAGCTCTTGGGGGTTCGCCATGTTCACGTCACTGATGTGAGTTTGATCACCATATGATCCACTCGAATGATGATCTGCGTACGCTTCATTCCAGTCGTCGAAGGAGAAGATCATGAACGACTCCATCATCGCAGCTTCATGAATGGCATCGCATTCCGGATTGCTCGTATCGATGTGTGAGATCGCCGTCAATATTGATTGCCACTCGGTGTATGAGGGCTCCTCCAAAGCGCAGCTCGGACACGATACGACTGTTCGAGGTCCCACTGGCTCAGGCGGCGAGGACTCGGAGCACCCACCTATCAGAAGAAGCAAACTCGCGACAAGCGGGACAGAGACCGAGCGCGGCATATTTTGTCTCCGAATTTGTGGAGCACAATTTCGACATGCAGACGCGAAGACGGTATTGTCAAACCGCCGCCATTGTCAAGAGCGAACGGCTCTGTTGGAGGTCTGGCCGCCGTGCCACGACCTTCACGGCCCCCCCGGACAATGCTCGGGCGCGAGTCGGCGTTAAGTCCGCTCGTTGGCGGACGTGTCAGGACTTTTGTGTGAGAGGCGTGAGGTTACGAGGCGCGTCGTGTAAATCGGTCCCCGTTGATGATCGCAAATTGGTTCATCGCCTCCCGCCAGGCGTGCGCGCTGCGGGTCGTGTGGCCGTGCTGGTTTTGCAGGGCGAGCGAGAGCAGTTTGATCGCCGCCTCATCGCTCGGGAAGTGGCTGCGGGACTTGATGGTTTTGCGGAGGCGCATGTGCAGACTCTCGATCGCGTTGGTCGTGTAGATCACGCGGCGGACGGCCGGCGGAAACGCAAAGAAGGGAATGACCTGCGGCCAGTGGCGCTCCCACTGCGCGACGATGGTGCGATAGCGTTGGCCCCAGTCGCCCGCCGCAAAGGTAGTGAGGGCGTCGCGCGCGCCGTCGGCCGACACGGCCGTGTAAATCGGCCGGAGGGCCGCCGCGAGGGCTTTGCGGTTCTTCCAGCTCGTGTAGTCGAGGCTGTTCCGAATCAGGTGGACGATGCAGGTCTGCACGGTGGTCTGGGGAAACGCCGTCTCGATCGCGTCGACCAAACCGGTCAGGCCGTCGACGACCGCGATCAGCACGTCCAGGACGCCGCGCGTGCGCAGCTCGTTGAAGACCTTGAGCCAAAACTTGGCGCCCTCCGTCTGCTCGATCCAGAGGCCCAGGACTTCGCGTTCGCCATCCGTGCGGACGCCCAAGGCGACGTACACCGCTTTGTTGCGGACGCCGCCGTCGTCGCGAATCTTGACGCGCAGCGCATCGAAGAAGATCACCGGATTGAGCGGCTCCAAGGGCCGCTGCTGCCAGGCCGTCACTTCGGCGAGCACGGCATCGGTGACGCTGCTGATAAAGTCCGGCGAGACGTCCGTGCCATATTGCTCGGCGAGGAAGCTCTGGATCTCGCGCACCGTCATGCCGCGCGCGTACATCGCGATGATCTTGTCGTCGAAGCCCGTGAAGCGGCGCGCATGCTTGGGAATCAGCAGCGGCTCGAACGCGCCGTCGCGATCACGCGGCACGGCAATCCGCACCGGCCCATCCTCGGTGAGCACCGTCTTCTCCGAGTGCCCATTGCGGTGATTCGTCTGCGGCGCTGGCGGCGGCTCGCCTTCGAGATAGCCCAGATGGTGACTGAGCTCCGCCCCCATCGCGCGCTCGATCAGCGCCTTCTTGAACGCCAGGCTCGCCGCCTGCACCTCGGCGGCGGACATCGGCCCCTTCACCAGCTCATCCAGCAGCGCCGACGGAATCTCGACGGGCGGGGCGCCGTCTGCCGCCCCCGCGCCCACTCGTTTGCGAGGCATACCGACTCCAGTCAGGTGTCATGATATGCCTCACACACAAAATTCCGGATAGGTCCCGTTGGGCGCTTGAAGCGAGATGCAATTTGGATACGGACCGCGCTCACCGCGCCTTCGGCGGCGGTTCAAGAAATGCACCATTTGGCAAACGGTGGAGCTTCCCCCCCTGACACCGTCAACCTCCTCCAGACTTCACCTCGAAAGCGCTTTGGTCGACGGCTATACAGTGTTCCCGAACCCCGCCAGTCGGCTCGCCACCACTTCGGAAATATCCAGCACCGGCACCTCACTCCCCGCGCCGGTCACGCCGTCCGTGATCATCGTCATGCAGAACGGACAGGCCACGGCAATCTGATCGGCGCCGGTGGCGAGCAACTCTTCGCTCCGTTCGACGTTCACGCGTTTGCCGACGTTTTCTTCCATCCACATGCGACCACCGCCGGCGCCGCAGCAGAGGCCACGGCTCTTGGTACGCACAGGTTCGACCAGTTCCACGATGGGCAGCGCTTTACGCAGCGTGTTGCGCGGCGCGTCGTAGATCTCGTTGTAACGGCCCAGATAACACGAGTCGTGATACGCGACCTTGAGTCGCTGGCCATGTTCGGTGTCGAGCGGCACACGTCCCTCGGACAACAGACGTTCGATGTACTCGGTGTGGTGAATGACATCGTAGTGACCGCCCAGATCGGGGAATTCCTTGCCCATCTGGTGGAAGCAATGCGGACAGAACGTAACGATCGTTTTGATCTGATAGCCGTCGAGTGTTTCGATCACACCCTTGGCCAGCATCTGATACAGATACTCGTTGCCCATGCGGCGCGCAGGATCGCCGTGGCAGCTTTCTTCCTGGCCGAGGATGGCAAACTTCACATCGGCGGCCTGCAGAATGCGCGCGAAGGCGACGGTGATCTTCTTGGCGCGGTCGTCAAACGAGCCCATACATCCCACCCAGAACAGGATGTCCGGCTTCTCACCCGCCGCCGCCATCTCGGCCACGGTCGGAATGTCCATCCCCTCGGCCCACTGCTCACGGTCGGATGCGCTGAACGCCCAAGGGCTGCCGTTGCGTTCGAGCGAGGTCATGGCGGGCTGCAACTCTTCGGGGAAACGCGACTCCATCAGCACCAGATCGCGGCGCAGTTCGTTGATGATATCGAGCTGGTCAATCGAGACGGGGCATTCTTGCACACAGGCGCGGCAACTGGTGCACGCCCAGAGTTCGTCTTCGGTGATGTAGTTGTCGAGCAACTTGTTGTCGAGCACGGTCTGCTGCTCGGCCGTGGCCACAGCGCCCAGGCCCATCGCGTCGAGGACTTTCGCTTTTTCGGTGAGACGCGCGCGCGTCTTCACGACGATCATGCGCGGCGACAGCACCTTGCCCGTGATGTTGGCCGGGCATGAGGCGGTGCAGCGTCCACATTCGGTGCACGAGTAGCCGTCGAGCAGGTTCTTCCACGACAGATGTTCGACGTCGGCGGCGCCAAACTGTTCGGCGTTCTCCGCCTCGAGGTCCATCGGCCGCATTGCGCCCACTTTGCCCGGCCCGCTGGTGTTGGAGAACCAGACGTTGATGAGCGACGTGAGCACATGCAGGTGCTTGGAGCCCGGCAGGTGATTGAGGAAGTACAGGATCAGCACCGCATGAAACCACCACGCCGATCGCGCGATGAGATGCGCCGTCTCGACGGACATGCCGCTGAACAGCGGCAGCAGCCTCGAAGAGATCACGCGCCCGTCTGTGGGTGCGCCCGTGCGCAGCTCGGCCGCAAAAAGCACCAGCAGCGACAGCATGAGCGCCGCGATCATGCTCAGAATGAACACCGCGTCGCCACCGTGCACCGGATCGCCGCTGAAGCGCGCCGGACGAATCACCAGGCGGCGATACAGCAGAAACGTGACCGGAATCAGCACGAACACGGCGAACACTTCCTGTGAGACCACATACGGCAGATACAGAAACCGCGGCAGGATCACGTCCCACGTGAAGGGCGTGTACAGCCCCTGGATCATGATCTCGATGGTGCCCAACCCCAGGACACAGAAGCCCCAGAAGACGAGGGCATGCATCATGCCGCCGATCGGGTCGCGCAGAATTTTCGTCTGGGCAAGACCGATCAGCAGGAAGTTCTTGGTGCGGACATCGGGGTGATCGGTGCGGATCTCCTCGTGGCCGATTTTGAGCCAGCGCATCAGCCGCTGTGCGCTCCGGGCAAAAAAGCCGAGCGCGACGGCGAGGATGACGGCGAAGATGACGTTGGACAGGGTCATCTGGCGAAGCTAGGGCGGTGTTCCCGCGGCGACAAGCGCGGACAGCGCGATCACCACAGCCGGTCAGGGGAGTGCCTATGTCTACGGGTAGCCGAGAGGGCAGCTTTGGTCCAGGGGCACGGGGCTCTCACGCGGAGGACCAGATGTACGAAGGGCTAAAGGGTCGGGTGGCGCTTGTGACGGGCGGTTCATCGGGGATTGGCCGTGCCGCAGCGCTCGCCTTTGCGCGCGAGGGCGCACGGGTGGTGATTGGCGATGTCGACGACGCGGGCGGCGCCGAAACGGTGAGTGCCATTCTCGCGGCCGACGGAGAGGCGCGCTTCGTCAAGTGCGATGTGAGCAGCGACGAGGAGGTGCGGCACTTGGTGGCCGCCGTCCGCGATATCTACGGCGCACTGGACGTGGCGTTCAACAACGCCGGGACTGAAGGCGTGATGGCCAACACGGTCGATGCCACGTCGGACAGCTTCCGTCGCACGCTCGACATCAACGCCACCGGTGCGTGGCTGTGTATGAAGTACGAGATCCCGCTGATGCTGACCAGCGGCGGCGGCGCCATCGTGAATTGCTCCTCGATTCTTGGACTCGTGGGCTCGCCTGGCGCAGCAGCTTATACCGCCTCCAAACATGCGCTCATCGGACTCACACGCGCCGCGGCTGTTGAATACGCCACGCAACGGATTCGCGTGAACGCGATCTGCCCCGGCTACATCGAGACGCCGATGCTCGCGCGGGCCGGCGTGATGGCCAGCGACGAGATTCGGCACGCGGCCGAAGCGCTGCACCCGATGAAACGACTTGGTTTGGCCTCGGAAGTCGCCAACGCGGCGATCTGGCTCTGCTCGTCCGACGCGTCGTTTGTTACCGGCGTGGCGCTGCCTGTTGATGGAGGGTACGTCGCGCAGTAGTACGAACGGCAAGGAGGGGTTATGCACGGACTGATTCGAATTCTGCTGCTGTCGGGTGTGCTTCTGCTTGGACTGCCTGTGGCACTGCGTGGACAGCAGACGCCAACAGCGGAACGCCCAGGCAAGCCCCGCGCACATGTGGGCGTGTTTGTGGGTCTGCTTGGCGAGCGCACCCGACTGGATGGCAAGCGTGCTGACGCGCTCGAGGAGGAGTCGGGGCGCTTCGGACTGCTGTACGGTTTGTGGAGCGTCGGGTATAGCGAGAAACGCATTGAGCCGGGCTTTCTCGTGTCGACCGGCAGCGCACCGCTCGAGTCAGCGCGCTTGCGACTTCAGGGCATCGAAGTCGGACGCGTCTTGTCCACGAAACGGTTCGTGCAGCCGGCGGTGTACCTCACCGTGAGTCGTGGCACGGTGCAGCGCGATGTCCTCACGGGCATGCTCGTGCGCGTGCGCTCCGACCGCGAGCGCGTGACGATGCTCGAACCCGC
>JAGNMU010000211.1 GCA_017991005.1 Gemmatimonadaceae bacterium
AGAATTGAGGGCGCGATCGATCAATGCGGAAACGGCCGCCGCGCGCAGAAACTGCGCCAACCGCTCGCCCTCGAGGACCGCTCCAACGCGGGTCGCGCCGGCGTCAGCGAGGGCCTGTACCCCAACGACACATTGCTGGCCATTGGACAGCACCACCAGATACCGCCCCGGCGTGCGAGGCGATTCCTTGAGTTCCCGAACCGTGACAGGTTCGGACGGAAAAAGAGCCGAGGGGCTACTCACGATGAGCCGTGGTGATCCGGGCACCACTTCCCACCGCAAGCGACCCCTCGGCCCTTACGCGTGTGCATGACGGAAACCGTCTACCGCTCCGCCTGTCGCGCTTATTCCTCCGGCTCTTCAACCGGGGCCACGACTTCCGCCCCCCGGATGCCGAGTACGGCCTTCACCTTCTCTTCGATCTCCGCCATGAGCGCCGGGTTGTCCTTGATGAACATCTTGGCGTTCTCGCGGCCCTGCCCGATGCGCTGCGAACCGTAGCTGTACCAGGCGCCGGCCTTGTCGATGATGCCGGACTCAGATCCGATATCGACGAGCAGCGAGGCATGGCTAATGCCTTCGGCGTACATGATGTCGAACTCTGCCTGCTTGAACGGCGGAGCGACTTTGTTCTTGACCACCTTCACGCGCACGTGCGACCCGATGACTTCTTCCTTTTCCTTGACCGGACCGATGCGGCGGATGTCGAGGCGAACCGAGGCGTAGAACTTGAGCGCCTTACCACCAGTGGTGGTTTCCGGATTGCCGAACATGACGCCGATCTTCTCGCGGAGCTGGTTGATGAAGATGACCGACGTTTTGGAACGGGCGATGGCGCCGGTGAGCTTGCGGAGCGCCTGACTCATGAGGCGCGCCTGTAGACCCACGTGCGAGTCGCCCATATCGCCCTCGATTTCCGCCTTGGGCACCAGGGCCGCCACGGAGTCGATGACGATCACATCGACCGCGCCTGAGCGAACGAGGATTTCGCAGATCTCGAGCGCCTGTTCACCAGTATCGGGCTGCGAGATCAGCAGATTCTCGACATCGACGCCCAGCTTCTTGGCGTATTCGGTATCGAGCGCATGTTCCGCGTCGATGAAGGCTGCGACACCGCCGGTCTTCTGTGCGTTCGCAACCACATGCAAGCAGAGCGTGGTCTTGCCGCTCGATTCCGGTCCGTAGATCTCGGTCACGCGGCCACGCGGAATTCCACCCACACCAATGGCCGCATCAAGATTGATTGCGCCGGTGGGAATCGATTCCACGCGCACTTTGGAATCGGTGCCGAGTCGCATGATGGAGCCTTTGCCGCAGCTCTTTTCAATTTGTGCGACTGCGAGCGCCAGGGCCTTGCGCTTGTCGTCTGCCATCGTTGTGCTGGCCATCGGAAACCGCCGTCGTGAGAGGTGAAGCCGCCATGCCCTGGCTCTGCAGAATCTACCGGAAGCGCCAGAACGACCAAGACCCGAATAAAATACGAAACAACCTCGATGTGGACAACTCCCAGTTTTACCCGGGTCCGGCCACCGGAAAAGCGTCTGGAACGTGCCGGACACGAACCGAACTGTCCGAAATCAGGACACCGATCACGTCAAATCGGTAGCTGAGCTCGCTTGAGCCATGCCGATCGACCCACACGCGGGCGGACCGACTGAGCTCCCGCTGCTTTCGGAAGTGCACCGCCTCGACCGGCGAGCCGAACTGATCGCCCCGGCGGGCTTTCACCTCGACAAACGCGATGTCACGCTCGCGCTGCATGATCAGATCGACATCGCGATGTCCACTGCGAAATCGATGCGCGACCACACGCCATCCGTCGCGACGCATCCAGCGCGCCGCAATACGTTCGCCCAACAGCCCAAGCGCCTGTCGTTGTTTGGTCATGGGCCGATGATAATGCGTCTGTGAAAAGCCGCTTCACCGAAATCACGCGCCGCTGGTCATTCCACCGCCCTCACCGCATCTTCTGCGCGCTGCGATCCCGTTGGGCCACTTTCACACATCATCATGCGCCGTCTTTCACTGCCAGGCACGCTCGCCGCTGCCACCGTGCTCGTGGCAACACTGGTTGTTGCGTCACGACCCATCGGTCCGCTTCCCGCGTTGGGGCCGGTGCTTGACCCGTACAACGGGGTCTGGAACAGTGTGGCATCTGCCGACCTGCCCGCCGATGCGACGGTGTCGGTCGCCGGACTCGGCGCCGAAACACGTGTGGAATACGACGACCGCGCCGTGCCGCACATCTTCGCCACCAACGTGCGCGACGCCTACCGCGCACTCGGCTATGTGGTGGCGCGCGACCGGTTGTTCCAGATGGAGCTGTCAGCGCGCGCAGGCGGAGGGACCCTCACCGAGCTCGCCGGCGCGCGGGCGATCGAGGTGGACCGCGACACGCGCGCCAGTGGTATGCCAGCCTCCGCCGAGGAGCGCGCAGCACGGATCGATACGACGAGCGCCGCCTACCTGCTGGCGCGGGCCTACACGGATGGCGCCAACGCGTACATCGCCGCGCTCGCGCCGCGCGACTATCCCATCGAATACAAGCTGCTCGGCCGCTCTCCCAAGCAGATGGCCGTGGTCGACATCTTTCACTTGCTCAACCGGATGGGTTCGACACTCGCCACCTCCAGTGACGAGCTGACCCATCTCGAGGTGAGCGCGCGAGTCGGACGCGAAGCCGCGGATGCGCTCTTTCGCATGCACTCGCCGATTGTCGAACCGATTCAGCCCAACGGGCAGTCGGCACCGCGCTTTGACGACGTGACCATTCCCGCGCCCGGCGCGCCCGACCCGGACGCGGTGGCGCTGCTTCGCCTCGCTCCAGCACGGTCGCTGAAATCGCTGTACGCGTTTGCTCCATCACGCGCCGACGACGCGATCGGCAGCAACAACTGGGCGGTCGCGCCGCAACGGACTGCGGGAGGTCATGCGCTGTTGGCCGGCGACCCGCACCTCGAGCTGACGTTGCCCAGCATCTGGTATGAGGCCCATCTCGTGGTGCCGGATACGCTCGATGTGTACGGCGTGACGATCCCCGGTGCGCCCGGCATCATCATCGGCTTCACCAACGCGGTGTCGTGGACGTTCACCAACACCGGCGCTGATGTGATGGACTACTACAGCGAGACCGTAGATGACGGGCTTGCGCCAACGCGCTACAAAGTGGATGGCGAGTGGCGTTCACTGACGCTGCGTGTGGAGTCGTACCGCGATCCGCGGGGCGCGGTGCTGCGCACCGACACCCTGCGCTTCACCCATCGCGGTCCCATGCGAAAGGTGGGACGCGTATGGATTTCGACACGCTGGACGGTGCTGGAATCGATGCGCGTTCTGGAAGGCTTCGACGCGGCGACGCGCGCCAAGACATCGGACGAGATGCTCGCCGGAATGGGCGCATTGTACGAGGCGCCCGCGCAGAACATGATCACCGCCGATACAGCGGGCACGATTGCCATTCGCTCGACGGGCCGATATCCGCTGCGCCCGGGCGACGGCCGAGGCAATGTGCTGCGTGACGGCAGCCTGAGTGCAAGCGACTGGACCGGCAACTGGCCGGTGACCGACTACCCGCAGTCGTTTCGCCCGGCGCAGGGATTTCTCGCGTCGGCTAACCAGGAGCCGTTCGACCCCAAGGCGCAGCCGCGGTATTTCGGGACCGACTGGGATCGGCCGTGGCGCGCCATCCGCATCAACACGCTGCTGCGGGCCGACTCGGCGGTCACGCCCGATGCGATGCGCGCGTTTCAGACGGACCCGGGGAGTGTCCGCGCGGACCTGTTCATGCCGGTGCTGCTAGCGGCGGCGAAGTCGTCAAGCGACGCCAAGGTGACGCGCGCCGCGTCGCTGCTGTCCGAATGGGATCGGCGGTACACCCGCGACAATCGTCGCGCCGTGTTGTTCGAGGAGACCATGCGCCGATTGTCGGTGCGGCTGTGGGATGAGCTTCGTACCGATACGTCTCGCGGCCCGGTCCCGTCTGACATGATCACCGCGGTGCTTGTCCGCGACTCGATGTCGACATGGTGGGATGACCGCAGCACCCCGGCGGTCGAGTCGCGCGATGCGCTTATGCGCGAGGTGATGGCCAGTGCACTCGATTCCATCATCACGGCGCGCGGCGAACCGACTGACGACCGCTGGCGCTGGGATCACGTGCGCTTTGCGAATATCGATCACCTGCTCCGCCTGCCGGCGTTTTCACGCCGCGAGATTCCGGTGCAAGGCGGTTCGGCTACACTCTGGCCCTCGACGGGTGACGGTCGGCATGGCCCCAGCTGGCGCATGGTCGTGGAAATGTCGTCGCCGCGCAGGGCGTGGGCGACATACCCGGGAGGCCAGAGCGGAAACCCGGTGAGCGCTCGCTACGACGACCGTCTGTCGGCCTGGCGTGATGGGCGACTGGATACGCTCCGACTGCCAGTAAAGGCCAACGACCTGTCGGCGACACAGCGCCGAGCGCTGCTCACACTCACACCGGGAGCCCGCTGATGCGCGCGCTGGGAGTATTGCTGCTGGCGGCGGCGATTGCGGCCGGAACCATGATGGTGGGTTGGTACGCCGTGCCGGTGCTGGCGGCGGTGTACGCGCTCGTCATGCGCAGCGATCGCGCGATGCGCCACGCAGCCCTGGCGGCGGCGATTGCCTGGATTGGGCTGCTGGCGCGGGCCATGCAATTCGAGGCATTCGGCCGGCTCTTGTCGCAGCTCGGACAGATCTTTCCGATGCCTGGGCCGGTGGTGGCCGCGCTGACGGTGCTGCTCGCGGTGATCCTGGCGGTGACGGCGGCGAGGGTGGTGACGGGGGTGGTTGGCGTGAAGGACTGACCGAGATTCAACTACGCTATCGGTTAAACGCGATCGGCAATCTGCTACAGCAGCCATTGCTGATCGCCGATCGCGTTTAACGGATAGCGTAGTTCAGCAGTTCATTTCTCGCCCCGCGCCGCTATAATCGCCCCCGGATCATCGCTGATGATCCCATTGACCCCCATCGCCCACAACCGCCGTGCGTGCGCCGGATCATTGATGGTCCACACGTGCGTGACCGTCTTCGTGCCCCGGAGCGACCGCACAAGCGACGCAATCGGCACGGGAATACCGTTGTGGTTTGGCGGAATGCACAACGCCTGAAATGACGGCGAGATGGGCCGTCGAAGGAGCGCGGCCGGGAGGCATCGCACGACATCGGCCGTGCTGGCGCCAATGGCGAACCCCTCACCGCGAAGCGGACGAACCGACTGCGCGCTGAAGCCCGCAACGATGACGCGGTGCGCAAGGTTGTGTCGGCGCACGGCGGATCTGAGCGACTCCGTGGCGGCCGCGGTCTTGAGCTCGATGATGAACGGCAGCTCGCGCGGCAATGCCTCCACCACATCATCAAACGCCACAATATTCGCGCCGCGCCCGCGCCACGGGAACGTGGCACCACCATCTCGTGTGAAGCGATAGCCCGCGTCGATCGATCGGAGCTCGGCGAGCGTACGTGCAGCCAACGGACCACGTTCATTCGTGGTGCGCTCGAGTGTAGGATCGTGCATAAGCACCAGGTGCCCGTCGCGCGACACGTGGAGATCGCACTCGACCGCATCCACGCCGAGCGCCACGGCTTCCAGCAAGGACGGCAGGGTGTCCTCGGGAGCGTGCGCGCGATTGCCTCGGTGGCCGATGACAGGCGTGGCAGTGGGGTCGAGCAGGATCATGATCCAACTTAGCACGAAGGGGTGGTACGTCGTGTGACGTACCACCCCTCGATGCGTGGTGCGGGACCAGCAGCTGCTGGCGCCCGACCGACGGCCTCGCTTAGAACGAGTACTGCAACCGCGTCATGATCATGCGGCCGATCTCCGGAGCGCCGGCGAAGGTGCGCACGCGGTTGTCGAACACGTTGGTGGCGCCGAGCGTCCACATGACCTTCTGCGCGCCGATATCGAAGCGCTTGGTGAACTGCGCGTCGAAGGTGAACGCCTCGGGCACGTTTTCGTAGCAGAACGTCGACGCGGCGGCCGGCGTGCACTTGTTGTAGCCCGTTGCACCGGCTGCCGGGGTGCCTGCACCGGTCTGACCCGCCGCGAGGGCAAAGGCCGTGTTGGTCGCGTACACGCCCGAGTTGATCGGATAGGCTTCGTTGTAGCGCGTGCGGAGTTCGAAGCCGATACCGTTGCCTTCGTTGCGGTAGCGGCCGCCGATCGATCCGCGCGAGGCGGCGGAGTTGGACATGAACGGAATGCCACCGACGATGATGTCCTTCCAGACGTTCTGGTTCTGGTAGGAATACGACGCTTCGAACGTGAGGCGGTCGCTGACCACCACATCCGTGGCGAGATCGAGTCCCTTCACCCAGAGCTTCTTGTCGACCTTCTGGTAGGTCGCGTACACCGCGGTCGGCGAGGTGTTGGGGTCGTTGAAGGTCACGACGCCAAGCGGTGCCGGTGCAAGCTGGGTTGCCAATCCCGTCGCGAGTCCCGGGGCAAGCTGGCCAGCAAGCGCGACGGCCTGCGCTTGCGTGAAGCCGTTCTGCATGAGCTGCGGCACGAGATACCCACCGAGCTGCGCACCGATGTACCCGCCCAACGACGCACCATTCGCGAACACGTTCGGCGTGGCGAGTGCCGCTGTCGTTGCCACGTCGCCACGATCCTGACCCCACAGCGAGATGTCGAAACGGAACTTGTTCCCGATGATGCCCTTGTAGCCGATTTCGTACGTCTGGTTGTACGAGGCGCCGAGTGGATCAATCGGCTTGAGGTCGGCCGTCTGCAATGCGACGGTGCCTGACGTCAGGTACGACACGCGCGTGGTGATGTCGGTGTTCGACGGCGCGCGGCTGCCAAGGAACTGGATCGACCCACTGGAAAGCGTCGGCGCCAACGCGGCTGCCAACGCGGCCGCCTGCGTGGCACTGGCACCGCCCTGGATGTATGCCGCCTGCAGCGCCCCGGCAATGCTCGGCGTGATCGCTGCCGTCAGCGCGGTTGCGTTGCCCTGGATGAGGCCTGGGAACGCGCTGGCCGCACTGGCGCCCACGTAGCCGCCCTGGCCAGTGAAGCGTGACTTCATGCAATACGAGCCGAAGGCACTATTGGTGTTACAGGTCTGGTTGAACGTGAAGCCCGTCTTCGGCGGGTTGCCACGCGCACGAAGGTCAAAGCCCGAGCCGCCCACGTTCGGCGAGCTCACCAGATCGAGGAAGAACGAGAAGTTGGCCGGCGT
>JAGNMU010000212.1:0-5434 GCA_017991005.1 Gemmatimonadaceae bacterium
ATCGAATGCTCCGCGGGATCGTGACGAATGGTGCGCGTACTGCTCCTGAAAACTACTTCTTGACCGGCGGTCCGGCCGGATGCTTCTCACACACTGGTGGCTGCTCGGCGCTCCACGCCATCGACGCTATGCGCCATGCGCCGCTGCTCTTGACCAGCGTGAAGACATCGGCGCCGCAGTGGGACCACGCGCCGTTCACGTAGAGATCGTACGGAAACCAGACCATCGCCACGCCCCCGCTCACCATGGCGCGGGGTGAGAAGCCTCGTTCCACGACACCGTTGATGGCGGCCGCGCGCTGCGCCTCGCGCGTGCGGACGCGAACGGTCGTCACGCCATCGCGCGTGGACGTGGGATACAGCATCGCCTCGGGAATCATGAGGTCGGTAAACGCCTTCGCGTCGCCGTGCGTGATGGCGGCCAACGCGGAATCGGCCACGGCGATGACGGCCTTTTCGTCGGCCGAGGACTGGGCGCGAGCGGCGCCGGGAGCCGCGGCGAGGAGCGCCGCAGTCACGAGGTAGCGGAAGGATGTGCGCATGGAGAGAACAGGTGAACGTGAACGACGCGTGCGGCTCAGGCGCTCCTCATCCGGAGCGCTCGCGCGCGGCAAGGACGACTAGTACTCCTGCGTCACGCGCACCGGCGACGGAGGCGCCTGATACTTGTCAAACCAACTCCGCAGATAGAGCTGCGTCCGCAGGAAGTTGGAGGGCGTCGAGCTGGTGCCGTGCCACTCGTTGTTGAAGCGAATCATCGCGGTGGGCACTTTGCTGATCCGAAGCGCCTCGTAAAACTCCTCCGTCTGGCTGATCGGCGTGCGCAAGTCATTGACGCCGGTCATCAACATCGTGGGCGTGCGCACGTTCCCGACGTACATGAGCGGCGACCGCTTGAGATGTTCGGACGGATCTTCCCACGGGAACTTGGCAAAGTTGTAGTACCAGCTCGCGCCGTCGGTGGTGCCAACAAAGCTGATCCAGTCAATCACCGGGCACATCGATGCGGCGGCCGCAAACCGGTTGGTGTGGCCCACGGTCCATGCCGTCAGCACACCGCCACCCGAGCAGCCAAACACATACAGACGCTTCGCATCGATGTAGCCGCGATTGATGACGGTATCGACGCCCGCCATCAGGTCGTTGAAGTCCTTGCCTGGGTACGCGTTCTTGATGGCGTTGCCGAACGCCGAGCCGTAGCCGGTGGAACCACGCGGATTCGTGTACAACATCACGTAGCCGTTCGACGCGTGATCCTGCCTCGAGAAGCTGAAGCCGACGTTGTACATGGAGTGCGGACCGCCGTGAATCTCGAGCATCAGCGGGTACTTCTTGGCCGGGTCGAAATCCGCCGGCTTGACGATCCACCCTTGAATCTTGAATCCCTCGACCGACGTGTACCACACTTCCTCGGTCGTCGCGAGCTTCTTGCCGGCGAGGACGTCGCCGTTCACGTCGGTCAGTTGCCTGATCGCCGGGGTGCGCACGTCAAACGTGACAATGTCGTTTGGCTTGAGCGAACTTGTTGCCGTGCCAACCGCCATGAAGTTCTTGCCCAGATCACTCATCGTGAGCACGTGCGCGCCCTTCGTCACGACACGGATGTCACCCTTGAGCGACACGAAGTACAGGTTGCGTGACCCTTCGTTCTCAACATTGAAGTAGAGGCCCGTGCCATCGGGCGACCAGAGCATGCCGGCCGGTGTGCGATCCAGTTTTTCGGTGAGCGCGCGAACGTTGGAGCCGTCGGCATTCATCACGTACATCGTCGCATCTTTCCACGTCGCATCGGTGCTGTCGTAGCCCGTGTAAGCAATCATCTTGCCATCCGGTGACGGCACGGGATTGTTGTCCGGTCCTTTCCGTTTCGTCAGCGCGGTGACTTCGCCGGTCGATGCATCAACCCGATAGATCTCGGACTCGCGCCACGCATACTCGGCGTTCGGTGTGCGCAGCGACGTGAACACGAACGCCTTGCCGTCGGGCATCCACGTGGTGCCGTTGGCCGGCCAATCGCCGCTCGTGACCTGATGCGGCGTACCACCATCCGCCGGCACGGTGAAGATCTGTCGCATGCCGTCTTCCAGAAATCCCTGACGATCGGCGCGATACCTGAGCTTCGTGACGACACGCGGCGCCTCTGTCCACTTCGCACCCCGCGGAGCGGCCGGCATGTTGATGCGCCAGTTGTCCGTTCCACGCACCAGCATTCCGAACGCCAGCGTGCGCCCATCGGGCGACCACTCGACGTCACTTGGCGCCTCGGTGAGGCGCGTGATCTGCGTGCTGGCACCCTCGCCGTCCATGTACCGCACCCATATCTGCGCGCCACCGGGTTCACCCGGTGCAACGTAGGAGATGCGCGTCCCATCGGGTGACCACTTGGCGTCGGATCCCTTCACGAGCACGCGGTTGCGAGTCCCGTCGGCGTTCATGATCCATACCGACGATTCGCGTTTGTCGTTCAGCTTGTCGATCCACGTGCGCGTGTAAATGATCTGTCGTCCGTCTGGCGACAACGCCGGGCCGCTTACATCCTCCCAATCCATGTAGTCGGCGAGCGTGAGCCTGTCCTTCGCGCTGGCGGTCGCAGCCGCCGCGGGCTGTGTGTGCGCGACAGGAACTGCGATGCTGGACAGCACAACGGAGACGACGACGTGGACGCGACGAAACAGTGGCGCGACGCGCATGGCAACCTCGGCGGGGAGAGGAGCGGTTGGACGTGCAGCTGCAAAATGCTCGTGCGAAACGCCGGCCGTGCCGCTACCAGCGTTCATGCGGCTAAGGTACCGCCGGGGCGGTCGGTCCGCACGCGCCGTCTACTTCGGCGGCGGATCGTCCGCGGCCGGCTTGTCACCAGCCCACTGCTGCAGGTAGTAGCTCGCCACGCGCACAATATCCGACCGAACGCCTGGCAGGTTCTGCCTCGTTCTCGCCGCGACGAGGATCGCGCGCAGCTCGGGCGCAAAATCGCCAACCCCAGCCTCGCGCAACGCGAATGTCGCAGCAAAGAACCCGCCGAATCGCGCGAGCGCGTCGTAGGTGGCGTCGCCGCCGTCTTCAATCTGCTTCGACTTTCGCCCGAGCGAATCGATACGCGTGGCGAGGTCAGCGCCGGCCATCCGAATGGCCTCAATCACCGGTGCGCGATCCCCAGGGAACTCTGCCGCAAATCGCATCCACTGTGCGGCCGTGTCGCTGTTCGCGTGCACTATGGCCGAGTGGTACTCGTCGGCGAAGTGTGCCGACTCGCGCATGCGACGGAACGCGTCGGACTTGATGGCCTTCGGGACCTGATACTCGGTGAACGCCTGATACTGCGTGATCGGCGCGCCTGCCGGAATCGCGGCGAGCTGCTCACGTAGTGTCGCTTCAGCACGCGCCGCGTCATCCGATTCCTGCGCCGCGCGCTCGGCGGCGGTCGGCGGCTTTGGACGCTCGGGTTCGAAGATCACGCGGTATCGCACGGTGAAATTCAGATCGACACCCGGTTGCTCCCAACCCTTCGATGGGGAGATGACGGTCTCCGTCTGCCATGCGCCCCACTCGAATTGGGCTTTTGTCGGCTTGCCAGGAAGCCGCAACAAGACGTCAAACTGGCAGCCTTCGCTCCACGCGACGTACAGGTAGCGCGTGGCGGCACTGCTCCCAAGCTCAACGCGCGTCGTTACGATTCGCCGATCGCCATCCGGTCGAACGGTGCTGCCATAATCGGTATTGAACCCGTACGCTTTCTGCTTGTTGTTGAACAGCGAGATACCCGGTTGGTAACCGGCTTTCTCGACGAGCGGCGTGACGGGCGGTGTGCGTATCTCCACTTCGATGAGCAACTGACGCCCATCGATTTTCGGTGGAAGGTCCGCCATCAGCCACGACACAGCCAGCACGAGGGTCAGTGCGATCGCGCTCGCAGCGGCCGTGTACCCGAGTCCGCGCACGAAATGTGCATTGCTGCCGTCGGCCGCAACGCGCGACGCCACAAAGCCGACAATCGCGCCAACAATTCCGCCGGCGATCGCCACAAAGAAGACGAAGTACCCGGCGTTCGACTGGCCGGTGGGAACGCGAAACCAGCGTATCCACAATGACCCGATGCCAGCCATGCCGAAAAAGCCGGCGGCGGCGCCGAGCACCGCATGGACGAGCGACAGGAGCCAAGTCAATGCGCGTTCCTACCGGAACAGTTGCGGCACGAACTCCACGAGATAGTTGCGCCAGTTGATCCACGTGTGCCCGCCCGGTGATTCCACCATCACCGGTGCGAAGCCGTGTTGCCTGAAGAGATCAACCGTCGCGGTGGTCGTTGACATCAAGCCGTCCGTCTTGCCCGTCGCAAACCAGAGGAGCTTGAGCCCCTTCTTGAGCTTTGCATTGTCGAGCGTCGACGCGTTGGCCTTCGCCCAATCCTGCGCCGTGGGCGGCGCGTTGGGGTTTCGCGCGGCGTTGGGGTTCGCATTCGCTGCAGGGAACGCGCCGAGGAGACCCGAGCTGTACACGCCGATATACGCGAATCGTTCGAGACGCGGTATAGCGACCTGCAGCGTCTGATTGCCGCCCATCGACAAGCCGGCGATCGCCGTATTCGCGCGGTCGGTGCGCGCGCGGTAATGCGACTCGACGTATGGCATCACGTCGGTCACGAAGTCGCTGACGAACCCCTCCGTCGCGTTTCTGGGCGGCGTGCCCATCGAGGGCGGGAGATGTCCCGCGGGCATGACGACGATCATCGGGCGCGCTTGCTTGGCCGCAATGAGGTTGTCGAGAATGAATCCCGCGCGGCCCACTGATGACCACGCGTCGTCGTTGTCGCCGGCGCCGTGCAGCAGGTAGAACACCGGATACTTGTCCTTCCCCGATTCGTAACCCGGCGGCGTGTACACATGCATGCGGCGGAACGCGCCGAGTGCGGTGGACTTGTAGGTGACTTCCGCGACGGCGCCGCGCGGAACGTCTTTCGTGTCGAACATCTCGGAGCCCGGCACGTACACCATGCTCCACACGTTGGTGTTCGATCCGCTCACGGTTGGGTTGCGCGGATCGATGGTGGCGACGCCGTCGACGTTGAAGGTGTAGCGATACGCACCGGGGTCGATGGGACCGACGACGAGCTCCCACACATCCTGCGCGCCCTTTGTCATTTGCCCTGGTCCCACGCCCGGAATGTCCGACGCGGAGAGCCGTACGGCGGTCGCGTTGGCCGCGCGCACGCGGAACGCCACGCGCCGGTCGGCCATGACCTCAGGAGAATTGATTGGCGGCAGCGGCGCTTGCTGTTGCAAGGCAAACGCGGCGTTGGGAACGAACGCCAGGGCGAAAAGGAGATTGCGCATGCGCGGAATGTACCGCGCGCAGCGCGCGTTGGTGAGACAGCCGGCTCGACGCATCCGCGCGTTACCCTGGAGCGTTACCCTGGAGCGTTACCCTGGAGCGTTACC
>JAGNMU010000212.1:5534-7189 GCA_017991005.1 Gemmatimonadaceae bacterium
GCGTTACCCTGGAGCGTTACCCTGGAGCGTTACCCTGGAGCGTTACCGCCAGCCCAGCGCGGGGGCCACGTGCGTGAGGATCGACTCGATGACATGCGCGTTGTACTCGACGCCCAGGGTGTTGGGCACCGTTAGCAACAGCGTGTCGGCTTCGGCGATGGCCTCGTCTTCCCTGAGCTGATCGACCAGTACGTCGGGTTCGGCAGCGTAGGTACGACCGAACACGGCGCGCATGTTGTCAATGACGCCGATCTGATCGTGACTCTCACCCTGACCGAAATACATGTGGTCTTGCGGCGTGGTGAGCGCGAAGATGGAGCGCGACACCGACACGCGCGGCACGCGCGTGTGTCCCGCGTCAGCCCACGCCGCGCGATACGCGCGAATCTGTCGCGCCTGCTGCACGTGGAACGGTTCGCCCGTTTCGTCTTCCTTGAGTGTGGAGCTTTGCAGGTTCATGCCGCGCTCGGCGGCCCACACGGCGGTGGCGTTGGAGACGGAGCCCCACCAGATGCGATCGCGAAGACCCGGCGCATGCGGCTCGAGGCGAAGCAAGCCGGGCGGGTTGGGGAACATCGGGCGCGGGTTCGGTTTCGCGAATCCCTCGCCTTTGAGCAGTTCCAGAAACGTCTCGCCATTGCGGCGTCCCATCTCCGCGTCGGTCTCACCGTCCTTTGGCGCATAACCAAAATGCCGCCACCCTTCGATCACCTGCTCGGGCGATCCGCGACTGATGCCGAGTTGCAGACGCCCATTGCTGATGATGTCCGCGGCGCCGGCGTCTTCGACCATGTAGTACGGATTTTCATAGCGCATGTCGATCACGCCGGTGCCGATCTCGATGCGCTGCGTACGTGCGGCCACCGCCGCCAGCAATGGAAACGGCGACGCGAGTTGCTGCGCGAAATGATGCACACGGAAGTACGCGCCATCGAGCCCCAGTCGCTCGGCCTCAACGGCGAGCTCGATGGACTGGAGGAGTACGTCGCGCGCGGAGCGCACGGCGGATTGACGGGACGGGGTCCAGTGGCCGAAGGAGAGGAAGCCGATGCGTTTCATTCTCAGTACCCCTTCGCCCGCCCAAACCCCCGCGGCTCCGACACCCCGACCCACCGCCCGCCCTCCCGGTGGATACTCTGCATACTCACCAACAGCCCCCACGGCGATTGCTTTACGCCGTGACCATACGGCGCCATCAGGCGCGTGGCCGTATCAGCCCACGCCACCCGCTCGACGACCAACGAATCCGGCTGATCCTGAAAGTGAAACTGCGGCGCCGCCATGGCGTCGCCGAGTGACGTGTGGAAGTCGAGCAGCGACACGATCTGGTGTGCGACGCCGGTGATGATGTACGCACCGCCGGCGGCGCCGGTGACGAGGGTGATGGCGCCGGTGGAATCGAGAACGAGTGTTGGCGTCATGCTGGAGAGCATGCGTTTGCCGGGCGCGATGGCGTTGCGCTCACCTTGCACTAGCCCCATCGCGTTCACGGCGCCGGGTTTGGTGGTGAAGTCGTCCATCTCGTCGTTGAGCAAGAACTGTGCGCCTGCCACCGTGAACGCCGCGCCGTAACTCTCGTTGAGCGTGGTGGTGAGCGACACGGCATTGCCGCGCGCATCGACCACGGAGAAGTGCGTGGTGTGACGCGGTTCCTT
>JAGNMU010000213.1 GCA_017991005.1 Gemmatimonadaceae bacterium
GGCGCCTTCCGCGTCGGCGTCTCCGACGGGCTGGTGGTGCGGGCACTCGCACAAGTCAGTGGCATCTCCGCCGAGACCATCGCGCACCGCTTGATGGGACAATGGGAGCCCAGCGCCGCGTGGTATGTGCAACTGATCGGCACGGAAACCACCGATGCCGACTGGAGTCGCCCGTATCCGTTCCTTCTTGCCTATCCGCTCACCGACGAGCCGGCATCGCTTGGTGATGTGGCCGAGTGGCAGATTGAGTGGAAGTGGGATGGCATTCGTGCGCAGTTGGTGCGACGACGCGGCCGCACTTTTCTCTGGAGTCGCGGCGAGGAACTGCTGGCCGGACGGTTCCCTGAAATCGAAACCGCGGCGGAGTGGCTGCCCGACGGCACTGTATTGGATGGCGAACTGCTCGCGTGGCGCGACGGGACCCCACTACCGTTCAGCGAACTGCAGCGTCGCATCGGCCGAAAGACCGTGGGAAAGAAGTTGCTCAGCGACGTGCCCGCACACCTGCTGGTGTACGATTGTCTCGAGTTCGATGGTGTGGATGTGCGTGCACAGCGTCTGCGAGAACGACGTGGACTGGTAGAATCGATCGTACACAAGCTGCCGGGCGGCGCACCGATCGGCGTGTCGTCGGTCGTGTCGGCCGTGTCATGGAGCGACGCGGCTGCGGCGCGCGGAAAATCCCGCGATGCGGTGGCCGAAGGGCTGATGATCAAACGTGCGTCGTCGCCGTATGGCGTTGGCCGCCGCGTTGGCGACTGGTGGAAGTGGAAGGTCGATCCGCTCAGTGTGGACGCGGTGCTCGTGTATGCGCAGGCCGGTCACGGCCGTCGTGCCGGGTTGTATACCGACTACACCTTTGCCGTGTGGGATGGCGACGCACTCGTCCCTTTCGCCAAGGCGTACTCCGGCCTGAGCGATGCGGAGATTCGCGCAGTCGACGCCTTCATTCGTCGCAACACGCTCGAAAAGTTCGGACCGGTTCGAACCGTGAAACCGGAACTGGTGTTCGAGCTGGCGTTCGAAGGCATCCAGCTCAGCACGCGCCACAAGAGCGGCATCGCCGTGCGGTTCCCGCGCATCGCCCGCTGGCGCACCGACAAGCCGGCACGCGAAGCCGACACGCTCGAATCGGTGCGCGCACTGTTGGCATCGAGATGACCGCACGCCGCGTGAAGTCGCCACCACCAACTCCCGCAGCAACAGCGCAGGCAGCTATCGACGCGTGGTTCGCATCCAACGGCTGGACGCCGTTCGCCTTTCAGCGTGAGGTGTGGGAGTCGTACGCGCGTGGTGAATCCGGACTCATTCACGCCGCGACCGGCACCGGGAAAACGTACGCCGCATGGCTCGGACCTGTCCTGGAGGCGGTGTCGGAGTCACCGACACCGCGTGCCATGCGACGGCGCGCCGACGGAGCCAAACTGCGCGTCTTGTGGATCACCCCGCTGCGTGCCTTGGCCAGCGACACCGGGCAGGCGCTGCGTGTGCCGGTCGAGGCACTCGGCCTCCCGTGGACTATCGAGTCGCGCACCGGCGACACGTCACAGGCGAAACGCGCCCGGCAGCGTGAGCGACTGCCCACCGCGCTCGTCACCACGCCAGAGTCGCTGTCGCTGCTACTCTGCCGCAAAGACGCCGCCGAGATCTTCAGCGATCTGCGCTGTGTGATTGTCGATGAATGGCACGAACTGCTCAGCACCAAACGCGGAGTGCAAACCGAACTCGCACTGGCGCGGTTGCGTCGCATTTGCCCCGCGCTGCGCACCTGGGGTCTCTCCGCCACGCTCGGCAATCTCGATGTCGCGGCCGACACGTTGCTTGGGCTCGACGCACAGGGTGCGTCGGTTCCGCGTCGTCTTGTACGCGGCATTGTGCCCAAGACGGTGGAGATCGAATCGCTGGTGCCAGAAACGATGGACCGCTTTCCGTGGGCGGGACATCTCAACACCAAGTTGCTCCCCGAGGTGATGCGCCGTCTCGAGCAGGCCGACAGCGCAATCGTGTTCACCAACACGCGTTCTCAGTGCGAGATCTGGTTTCAGTCGATCATCGCCGCCAATCCCGCGTGGTTCGAGTTCACGGCCATCCATCACGGCTCACTGTCGCGCCGACAGCGCGACGATGTCGAAGACGGACTCAAAACCGGACGCTATCGCGTCGTGGTCGCCACGTCGTCGCTCGACCTGGGCGTGGACTTCTCGCCAGTCGACCTCGTCATGCAGATCGGCAGCCCCAAAGGCGTGGCCCGTTTGCTGCAGCGTGCGGGCCGTTCCGGGCATTCGCCGGGTCGTGTGTCACGCATCGTCTGTGTCCCCACCCACGCATTCGAGTTGGTCGAGGTCGCGGCCGCGCGCGACGCGATGCTAGCCGGACAGATCGAATCCCGCGATCCGGTGGATCGTCCGCTCGATTTGCTCGCCCAACATCTGGTCACGTTGGCATTGGGCGGCGGCTTCACGCGTGTCGATGTGCTGACCGAGCTGCGCACGACACGCGCGTATGGCGCACTCACCGAGCAGGAACTTGACTGGACACTCGACTTCGTGACCCGTGGTGGTGATGCGCTCAAGGCGTACCCCGAGTATGCACGCGTGCAGTGCGACGGAGAACGCTATGTGGTGACCGATCGGCGTGTGGCGCTCCGGCATGTGCTCAACATCGGAACGATCGTCAGCGACGCGTCGATTGCCGTGCGCTACATGACCGGCGGGCGGCTTGGCACCGTCGAAGAGAGTTTTGTCTCGCGCCTTTCTCCCGGTGACCGGTTCATCTTCTCTGGCAAAGCACTCGAGTTTGTTCGACTGAGAGAGCTGACGGCGTGGGTCAGAAAGACCAAAGGCGGCATGTCCGGCGCCATCCCGAGATGGGCGGGTGCGCGCATGCCGCTCAGCACCGAACTGTCACTCGCGGTGCGCAACAAGCTGGAGGAGGCGCGACTCGGTGACTTTCACGGGCACGAAATGCAGTCGGTGAAGCCGGTGCTGGTGACCCAGGCCGAACGGAGTGTGATTCCGCGTCACGACGAACTGCTGATTGAGCGGTGCGAAACACGCGAAGGGCATCACCTCTTCGTCTATCCCTTCGAGGGCCGCCTGGTGCATGAAGGGTTGTCCGCGCTGTTTGCCTATCGCATCGCACAACTCGTGCCGATCAGCTTTACCTTCTCCTGCAACGACTACGGCTTCAACCTGCTCTCTCCCGAACCGGCGCCTCTGGAAGAAGCGCTCGAGAGTGGTCTGTTGTCCTCTGCGCATTTGCTGCACGATATCACCAACAGCCTGAACGCCGCCGAGTTGGCGCGTCGACAGTTCCGCGAGATCGCACGCGTGGCGGGTCTCATATTCGGCGGGTACCCGGGCCAGACCAAATCGCTCAAGCAGGTGCAGGCGTCCAGCAGTCTGTTGTTTGACGTGTTCGTCAAGTACGATCCAGACAACTTGCTCGTCCATCAGGCGCATCGCGAAGTGCTCGAACGGCAGCTCGAAGCGAGTCGCCTGGGGCGCGTCCTGCAACGGTTGGCGGCCGGCAATGTGCGCATCGTCGAGGTGGAGCGCCCCACGCCGCTCGCCTTTCCGCTGCTGGTGGATATCAGCCGCGCCAAACTGTCATCGGAGAAGCTGGTGGATCGTGTGCGAAAGATGACGCTGTCCGCCGAACGAAAGTCCCGCGCCGGCGCCGCAACCGTCGTCTCGGCGAGGCGGTAGCGGACCATGAATCCACAAACGGCCGTGATCCCCGGATGCTGCGAGCATATCGTGGCCGGCGAGCGTGTGGTGATGTTGCCGGAGCGTGCCCTGTGGTTGCCGGAACACCGCACGCTCCTCGTGGCCGACCTGCATTGGGGGAAGGCGGCCGCCATTCGCGCCGCCCACGTGCCGGTGCCCACGGGCACCACGGCGGCCGATCTTGCACGACTCACGCAGGCCATCGGCCGCACCGGTGCCACGCGTCTGGTGGTGCTCGGCGATCTGCTGCACGCCCGTCACGGGCGTCACCCCGATACGCTCAGCACCATCGCCGACTGGCGCTCCCGCCATGCCGCGCTCCGCATCGATCTCGTGCGCGGCAATCACGATGCACACGCCGGTGATCCGCCGGCTGACCTCGAAATCCAGTGCACCAGCGAGGTACTGCGTATTGGCGCGTTCGTTGGCGTGCATGAACCAACCGAACGTGAGGACGGTTATGTGATCGCCGGACACCTGCATCCGCATGTGTCGCTCGGCGGACGTGGTCGCCAGCACGTGCGTCTGCCCGCGTTTGTTTTTGGCCCACGCGTGGGCGTACTGCCGGCCTTTTCGAGCTTCACCGGCTCCGGCATGCATGAGCGGAGCGATACCGACACGACGTTTGTCATCGCGGGTGACGAGGTGTTGCCCGTACGCACCCGTAGTTGAACAGCGTCTCTGCTACGGCAGCCCCAGTTTGGTCCAGATCAGGAGCACCGGGCACGGTACGCCCTGACTGTACTCGATCGGCACCGACCAACCGTGTACCTCGATCTGAGCAATATCTCGTGGACTGAGAAATGACAGATCCGTTTTCCAGGAGTCCCCGCGCGGTATGAACTGCTTTCTTCCGTCCACATAGATGGCGCACATCTTTTTCGGAATCGCATACAGGCTGTTGATCGCTGCAATGGTGTTGGGAAATTTCGCCGCAGTGGCGGAGTCGAGAAAATCGCCTTCGCCCCGTTCGCGTCGCATTTCCATATCCATGATGTTCTGCTGTCGAATCGACGACGCCGTGACTTTCATGCCGGCCAGCGTCGTCACTTTGTCCATTGTCAGCGCCACGGTCGCGGTGTCGCCAGCTCGAATATCCACGCTCGCTACGACAGGCGACATGCCGACGCCGATGGCTTGCCCCGATTGTGTGCCCAACGGAACGTCGCGCACGAGGAATGAACCGTCCCGCGACGTGCGCACTTCCGTCGCACCAGGAAACCGGATCACGATATTCTCGAGCGGCCTGTTCGATGCGCGGTCGCGCGCACTCCCACGCACCACCCCGACCGCGTCGGCGCCCGCGCTGGTGATCGTCCGCATCCACAGGTCGCGCCGCTGCACCCGGATGCCGTTGTACGCCAGTTCGACGATGCCGCTTGCCATTGAACTGTCACGCTCTGCGGACAATCGGACGGTCGCGTCCGCCGGCATGCCGCACATCACGTACGAACCGTCAGCTTCGGTTTCCACGGTTCCGGTCCACGCTTTCTGCCGCACACCTTTGGTCGCGCGGTCAAAGCTGACATCGACAAAATTGAGTGAGACGCGGGCACCGCGCACAACCTGATCGCTGAGCGCATCACGAACGGTACCGAACAGGAAACCACTATCCGTCGGCACCGGGAGCGCGCCACATGCCGCGCGCCACAGTCGTTGGAACGATGGAATGGCGATGAAGAGGCTGTCGCTGGCGCCGCGCACGCTCAGCGAAGCGGAGACACCCGACAGGCCAATCGAATCGAGCACCGCATGCAACAAGGTGGCGGTGTACCGTCCGGGCTCGAGATTCTCAAAGTGAAAGCGGCCCTGGCGATCCGAGGTTGCCACATGCGAGGTGCCGCTCAGGCTGATCATCGCACCCGCCAGCGGTGTCGCGTGCAAGCTGTCGAACGCGACACCGTGTGTCGTGACAACCGTTAACGGTGGCGCGCCGGCGCGCGACAGACGCGATGCAGGCACTCCCAGCGGAATCTCTCTCGCCGCGCTCAACAATCCGCACATGCAGCCAACACCAAGCAGGCCGAGTACGGTGCGAGCGCGACGTCTCGGCGCACGGCGCTCGTCCCGGTCGGACATGCAAAGTGAGTGGATCGGGCGCATAGGCAACAGCAGGTTACCTCCGCCGCACCGCCGTCCGCCAGATCCACCAGATGAGCAGCGCCTGCAGCGGGAGCCGGATCCAAAGCGCAGCGACGTAGGCGCTCGGGGCGTCGGCCGATCGCGCCAGCTGCAGCATGTTCACATTCGCCGGGAAGACCGCCAGCAGCAGCGCAATCAGTCCCCACCCAGCCGCGACGCGCGTGGCCGGGATGAGCAGTCCGATCGCGCCGGCAAGCTCTGCTGCGCCACTCGCCAAGGTGGCCATTCGCGCGTCAGGTACCCACGCGGGCACAATCTGGTCAAATGACGACGGTACGACGAAGTGTGCGGTGCCGCTCACCAGGAACAACATCGCCAGAGGCCAGGCGCGCCGCGATGGCCCGCTCGTCGCTGCGTTCAACCGCGCGACGGATTCGCGTAGAAGAGCACGGCGAAATAGTGGCACACACTGCCGCCCAGCACGAACAGGTGCCACACCGGATGCGTCCACGTGCGCCGTTTATCGATGTAGAACACCACGCCACCGGTGTAGCAGAGGCCGCCAGCGATCAGCAGCGCGAGCCCCGCGTGCTCCATCCCCGCTGCGAGCGGTTTGATGGCCACGACAATCACCCACCCCATTGCCACATAAATGGCTGTGGACGTGCGATGAAACCGTCCGCTGCCAAAGAACACCTTGAACAGGACACCCATCGCCGCCAGCGTCCAGACAAATCCAAACAGCGTCCATCCCCACACCCCGCGCAGCACGCCAAGCGTGAACGGCGTGTAGGTGCCCGCAATCAGCAGGTAAATCGCCGCGTGATCCACCACGCGCAGACGCTGCTTGAGCACAGGATGCGGCACAGCATGATAAAAGGTCGAGGCCGCATAAAGCGCGATGAGCGTCGCACCAAACACACTCATGCCGATCACGGTCGCCCGCTCGCCGCTCTGCATCGCCGTGAGCACCAGAATCGGCATGCCGATCAGACTCGCCACAAACCCCACACCATGCGTCAGTGCGTTGGCAATCTCTTCAGCGGCAGACACGGCGCGGGACGTGGTCATCTTTGAAAGCTAGTCAGTTTGGCGCAGGAGTCATTCCGTGAACCGGAACGGCGCTTGAGAACAGCATGAGCACGCGAAGCACGTCTGAACGCGAAGCGCGCCGAGGAAAGGCGAGGGCTCCACGGAGTCTTCAAGCCACGTCGTGGGCCGCTGATTCGCGCTTTTGAACAAAATGAAACAACGCAGCAGCATCCCACGCGCTTCCCCAACACCGAAGCCGTTCTTCGCGCGCTCCCAGTTCCTCAGCGAGCTTCGCGTTCAGAAGTGCTTCGCGAACTCTCGCC
>JAGNMU010000010.1 GCA_017991005.1 Gemmatimonadaceae bacterium
GTACGCCATGATGAAGTCCATGCCGCCGTGCCCACCGTTCTTGCGTGCCATCTCGCCAACGGCCGTCCAGAGCGGATGTTCGTACTGTTTGTTGAGATCGGCCAATGCCGTCCAGCGCTCTCCGCCCTTGGCGCCATCGATGTACACGCGCGGCGGATAGTCGTTGAAGATCGCCTTCGACCCCTGCAGGTTATTGAGCCGGGAGTACGGACGCGGATTGACGACGTCATGCTGCAGCAGGATCGTGCGGCCTTTTGCCGTCTTGATCAGCGAGGAATTCATGTCGCCGGCGACGTACTTCTCCGACCACTTGGCGTTGCCCTTCGGCACTTTCTCCTCACGCCATTCCGTCAATCCCGCCTCGCCGGACGCCATCGACACCATGTACTCGAAGCGGTCGCCGCGGTGGATTCCCATATACTGGGCCACCGGACCGAGTCCGTGCGTCGGATAGAAATTGGCGTTGCGCTTGGTATGCGGGAGGCGTCGCCACAACCCTTCGTCACGATCCTCAAACAGAATCGCGCGCAGGTCGTGCAGGTACGCGGCTTCGCCGTGCAGCAGTGTGCCGAACACGCCTTCGCGCACCATGCGCAGGACGGTGAGTTCACTGTTGCCGTAGCAGCAGTTCTCCATCATCAGGCAATGCCGACGCGTCTTTTCCGAGGTCTCGACCAGTTCCCAGCAATCCTCGACGCTGGTCGCGATGGGCACTTCGCTGGCGGCGTGTTTGCCGGCACGCATGGCGGCCAGCGCCACCGGCGTGTGCCAGGGCCACGGCGTGGCGGTGTAGACGAAATCGACGTCGTTGCGTTGCACGAGCCGCTCAAAATCGCGCTCGCCGTTGAAGAACAGCGCCGGCTCGGGCTGCCCTGCTTTCGTGACCATGGCCGACGCGCGACGCACCTTGTCTTCCACCACGTCGCAGAGCGCGGTGATACGGACGCCCTCGATGGCGAGCAGTTCGCCCAACACGGATCGGCCACGCAGGCCGGTGCCGACGATCGCAATGCGCACCGTGTCGTGTTTGGCGAATGGCACGCCGAGCATGCTGCCATCAGTGGGCGCGCCGGGGTGTGCGAGATCGACGCGCCAGTCATCGGTTGCCGCGAGCAACCGAGTCGGAGCGCCCGCCAATGCGCCGGCGGCGAGCGCAGCGGCCGTTCCGGTCAGCAGTTCGCGCCGTGAGATATGGTCCGTCATGGTTTCACACCTCCCGTAGTCGACCGAATTTCCGAATGATCCCCCACGTTGAGTGCGCCCGTCACGCCGTGCACCACCACGTGGTCGCCGAGAAACGTGTCGTGCAGTTGTGCGTGTTCGATCACGGCCTTGTCGCCGATGACCGCATCGCGCACGACCGAGTGGCGCACGATGCTGCCGGCGCCGAGCGAAACATTCGGGCCGACCGTGGCATGCTCGATGGTGACACCATCTTCGATGTAGACGGGCTCGACGATGGTGGCACCCTCGCCCAGCTGTGCCGGGCGACGGGCGCGTCCCTTCTCCAACATGGTGCGATTGGTGTCGAGCAGCGTTTCGAGTTGGCCGGCGTCATACCAGCCTTCGACGTCCACCACTTTGATCTTCGCCCCGTGATCGATCATGTACTGGAAGGCGTCGGTCAGATACCACTCGCCTTTGTTGGGCGCCGTGGTCAGCACATGCTGAATGCCTTCAAACAGCAGTTTCCAATTGCGGATGTAGTACAGGCCGATGTTCGCCCGCTTCGAGATCGGGGTCGTGGGCTTCTCCACGATCTTGGTCATGTGTCCCTCGGCATCGGTCACCACCACGCCGAAGCGTTGGTAGTCCTCGACTTCCTTGGTCCAGATGATGCCGTCGGCGTCAGTCGTCTTGGTGATGCTCAAATCGGCATCGAAGATCGTATCGACAAAGATGATCAGCACCGGCTGATCGACGTACGGCTGTGCCAGCGCGACGGCGCCTGCGGTGCCGTCCTGCACCTTCTGCTCGATGAAGACGCTGGGGATGTCGTAGGTGGCGCGGGTGTACGCCTCGACTTTGTCCTTCAGGTGGCCGGTGATGTAGACGACCTGTTCGACATTGCCCAGGCGCTGCACGTCATCCATCACATAGCTCATGACGGGGCGTCCGGCGACCTTGAGCATCGGCTTGGGCACGACGTGCGTATGCGGACGCAGGCGGGTGCCCTTCCCGGCGAGGGGAATGATGACCTTCATCAGAGTACCGAGGTGTGAGGTGACACAGCGAAGTCAGCCGCGCAGCGGGTGACTGGTGCGAGGCGGGCGTACGACTTGTCCAAGATGCAGAACGGCAGGCGCCGGGGGGAGGGGCGACTGCCGTGGATTCGCTTCGAAAAACGTACGGGCCCGCGTCGTGCACTACGGCGCGTTGGTGCCTTCGCGTCCGTATCGGTCGTTCAGGCGGACCACATCGTCGAGTTCCGGCGTGCTGGCTTCGAGCACATCGATATCCGTGACGGCTTCGATGGCGTGAATCGTATGCGGTGTGATGCGAAACGACTGCCCGGCGACGAGTCGCTGGTCTCGCAGCTCGGTATCACCGGGCAGCTGGACCCAATACTTCATCTCGCCGCGCAGCAGGTACACGGTCTCGTCTTTGCGCTCGTGATACTGCACCGAGAGCTTCTCGCCTGCCTTGACGTGCAAAATCTTTCCGACATACCGGTCGGTATGCGCCCAGATGGTTTCGTGTCCCCAGGGCTTGGGCACGTGGCGCACGTCGACCGGTCCGCTCATGCTCAGCTCCGGTTTCCCATCTTGCGGCGCAGCATCGCCAGTTTGCGGCGCAGCGAGCCATCCATCACTGTGTCGCCAATACGCACGACCACACCGCCGATGATGGCGGGGTCGATCTGGAGGTGCGGAACCACCTGCTTTCCGGTGGCCGTGGAGAGGCGTGCCGCGATGGCGGTGCGCTCTTCGTCGGAGGTCTCGCGCGCCACCGTGACGCGGGCGTGCACAATGCCATTGGAGGCATCGAGCAACGTGTCGTACTCATCCGCGATGGCCGGAATGAGCGTCTGCCGACGGTTGTGTACGAGCGCCTGGATGAACTTCATGAAGATACGCGGCACGCGATCCCCGAGGGCGCGCGTGAGCATCCCCACTTTGTGTTCAGCCGGAATGCGCGGCGACTCGAGGAAGCGCTGCAGCGTGAGGTCTTCGCTGATCGCGTTGGCGACCTGACGCAGCATGGTGCCCCAGCCTGACGCGTCCCCGGCCTTGCGGCCGAGGGCGAGCAGTGCGTCCGCGTAGTTGCGCGCGACGGTGGTGCCGGCGACCGTCGCCGACATTAGCGCGTGCCCTTGGCGCCGTCGAGCGACGCCAGGAAACTGTCGACGATCTGACGGTTGGACGCCGAGTCGAGATTCTTCTCGATGACGCGCGAGGCGCCGGCAATGGCGAGATCGACGGCTTCGCGACGCAGCATGGCGATCGCGTCGGCCTTTTCGCTTTCGATCGCGCGACGGGCCTGCTCGATCATCTCTTCCTGCTGCTGCTTGGTCTGCGCGAGCAGGTCTCCGCGCATCTTTTCGGAGATCGCACGGCTGTCGGCGATGATGCTCTGCGCTTCGGTGCGCGCCGCTTCGAGCTGGGCGCGCTGCTGCGACAGCAGCTGCTCGGCCTCGGCTCGGTCACGCTTGGCGCCTTCGATCGCGTCTTCGAGCGCCTTCTCGCGCGCTTCAACCGCCGCGAAGAGCGGCTTGAAGGCGAACTTGGAGAGGACGATGAGCAACAGGATGAAGATGAGGAGCGTCCAGAACATCAGCCCGGCATTCGGGGCCAGAAGATCCGGCGGTCCTTCGGCTTCGTTGGCCAGCGCCGGTACGGCCGTCAGCGTGATCGCTGCGGTGAGGGCGGCGATGCGCGAGAGCGTGCGGCGGAGACGCGTCGAGAAAACGGACATGGAAGAATCCACGGGAAGAAAAAAGAAGTGGCGGGGCGCCGGTGCCGGCGCCCCACACACGGATGCACTCAGAACGTGATCTTGTTCTGGATCTGGAAGCCGATCACGACGCCGAACAGCGCGGCGCCTTCAACGAGGGCCGACAGAATGAGCGCGGCCGTCTGGATGCGACCAGCCGCTTCGGGCTGACGCGCCATGCCTTCCACTGCCGAACCACCGATCTGACCAATGCCGATACCGGCGCCGATCACGCCGCCAGCCGCCGCGATACCGGCACCGATCATGGCGAGACCCTTCGGGTCGGAACCCGTCGCCGCCTGCAGAAGACCCATCACTTCGATCATGAGAAACTCCGAACGTATGCGTTGAGAACCATCGCCCCTGTCGACAGCGAGTGATCGCTGCGCTGCCCATCAGCGAGCCGAGGCTCAATGGGCATCACCGGCCGCTCGGCCGGCTACTGGACCCGATCCGCGGGAGCACGCGGCGCGGGCACTACACGACCATGCCTAGTGGTGCGCTTCCCGAATCTGGCCGATGAACACCGACGCCAGCAGCGTGAAGATGAATGCCTGGAGGAACGAGACGAACAGTTCCAATACGCTGATGGCGGTGGCCAGCACCACGGGCACACCGGCGATAAACCAGCTCTGGAACGTGAAGATCAGTCCGATGATGGCGAGCAGCACGATGTGTCCGGCCGTCATGTTGGCGAACAGACGAATCGTGAGTGCGAACGGCTTGGAGATCTTGCCCACCATTTCGACCGGCGACATCACGACGAACATGATGACGCGCATGACGATGGGGAGATCCTTGTTCCAATAGAAGATCGTGCTGAGGTATCCGATGCCGTTGGCGCGGATACCGGCGAACTCGACGACGATGGCCGTGAGGATCGCAAGCGTTGCGGTGACCGACACATTGCCGGTGGCCGTGGCGCCATAGGGGATAAGTCCCAGCAGGTTGCAGCAGAGAATGAAGAAGAAGAGCGTGAGCAGAAACGGCACGAACTTCTCGCCGTGATGCCCCACGTTGGGGAGCACCACTTCATTGCGCAGATAGAGCGCCATCGCTTCCATGCCCGCCGCGAAGCCGCGTGGACTACCGCCGCCTGCGTGCTGTTTCCGGCTCGCCGATGCGGCGCTGATCAAGAGGATCGACGCCAGTGTGGCGGCGAGCAGCATGAACACCACGTGTTTGGTCGGCGAGAGATCGACTTCGACGCCGCCGATGTGGAGCGGCTTAAAGCGCGGCAGTTCGATTTCCTTGGCGAAATGACTATTGGGCCAGGGAATCTCGAGGTGGTGGCCGTCGGTGATGTGCGGCGTGATGAAATCCACCGCGTCTTCCTTCGGGGTGGCGTGCTGCATCGCGGCCATCTCTTCCGGTGGAAGCGGCGCGGCAGTGACGGTGGCCGACTCGACGGGAGCTGCGACCGTCTCCTGCGCGCGCGCCGCGTTCGGCAGCGCAGCGAGCGAGGCGACGACCAGCGTCGTGTTTACGACGCGATTCAACACTGCTTGCAACGAACGGCGCATCCCCTGCATCCGGATCAGGCGTTCAAGAAGATCGGCTCGACGAGTGTCGAAACGAAGAAAAAGATCACGAGCGAAAACAACGCGGGCCCGGCCAGCAGTCCAAGCGCCTTGATGCCGAGAAACGCCCAGACGGCGACAACGGCAAAACGCAGAAACACCCCCACGCCCCAACCTGCTATCACCTGCTCACGCGCCACCAGGCGCGCAATCGTAAACGTCACCACCTGCACCGCGACGGCCACCCACGCGCTGATATGAATGGCGCGCGCCGCCTCAGGGCCGGTCCAGATGAACTGCGACAATCCCCACGCCACCGCCGCGATCAACAGCACCTGGGCAGCAGTGAACAGCACCAGCGAACGAACGATGCCGCGTCGGGCGGGTGTCGCTGCCATCATGACGAGTGATCGGTTGGCGACTGGCCGGACCGCGTCGTCGTCGTGTTGTTCGCCCCGCGCATCAGCCGACGATAGCTCACCACGAAAGACCCGCCTCCGCCGATAAAAAGGCCGACCAGAAGAAAGAGCGGCGCCGTATGAAAGCGCGCGTCCATCCAGTTGCCGGCATACACGAAGGCGAGGAGGGACACGAAGAACTGCATGCCCAGCCCCGCCAACGCCCACGGTGACTGCTCCCGCGGGGGTGGCGACGGAGGCTCTTTCCCCACGGGATCGTCAGCCATTCGGGGCGGAAGCTAGACGCTTGTGAAATTTTTCGCAAGCGACTTTTCAGAGGCGTACCGAATAGACACCGGCATTCGATTCACAAACGGGAAACGCAGTCACCACTATCACTTACGGTGTCAATTCCTGCTTGACACCTGCTGGGACCGTTGATAACATGGCTGAGTATCGAATTGTGACGGTTAGTCGTCCAAGTCCTTGCAGGCACTACTCGTGCAGCGTTTTCACTCCGTCACCGTTTTCCTCATCCCGAGCTGATGCTTTCACGCATCATCGTTCCACTGCTGGCAGCGGCTGTGCTCGTCTTCGCGTGCGGTCCACGCACGCCGAATCCGGTCGCCACCGCGCGTCCGCACTCCAGTGTCGAACGCGGCGTCACCTCGCACGTCATGGTCGATACGACGCGTGGCGAGGTGCGGTTTGCCATCGAGGTGTCGAACGAATCGCGCAAGAGTGTCGAACTCGACTTTGCGGATGGACGGACGCACGATTTCGTCGTACTCGACGCGGCCGGACGTGAAGTGTGGCGTTGGAGTGCCGGACGGATGTTCACGCAGGGCATGCAGAACCGCCTGCTCGAAGCGCACGATGCGGTCGTCTACGCCGAACGCTGGACGCCGTCGGCCAAGGGCCAGTACACGCTCGTGGCGCAACTGCACAGTGAGAATTATCCCGTGCAGCAGCGCGTCGCGTTTTCCCTGCAATAGCGGCTGACCGCGATCCTGCAGTAGTTTTTCCAGGAGCCGGACTGCAGTTTGACAACGGACGTCCACGGACGTCCGTACGTGTTTCTGCAGGGTCCGTCGCGACGCATCAGTCGTTGTGCATGATGGCATCCATCATGTGTGCACGGCGTCGACTCATCTCTCCTTTGCCTCCGTGCCCGTGACCGTTTCCAACGACGCGAACGATCTCGCGTTGCTCGACCGACTCGCCACCGCCCGGCGCGAACTCGCGTCGCAGATCGGCAAGCGTATCGTCGGACAAACTCATGTGGTCGACGATCTGGTTGCAGCACTGCTGGCCGGTGGACATGTCGTGCTGGTCGGCGTGCCGGGACTCGCGAAGACGCTGCTGGTGCAAACCGTCTCGCGCGCACTCGACCTGACGTACTCACGCGTGCAGTTCACGCCGGATCTCATGCCGAGTGATATCACGGGCACGGAGATCATGGAAGAAGAACCCGGCACGGGTAAACGGGCGTTTCGCTTTGCGCCCGGCCCGGTGTTTGCCAACATGGTGCTGGCCGACGAAATCAACCGAGCCCCGCCCAAGACGCAGGCCGCGCTGCTGCAGGCGATGCAGGAACGCACGGTGACGGTGGCGGGGCGAACGTACGACTTGCCGCGTCCGTTCTTCGTGCTGGCCACGCAGAATCCGATCGAGCAGGAAGGCACGTATCCGTTGCCGGAAGCGCAGCTGGATCGCTTCATGTTCGAACTGCGCGTGGGATACCCGACGCGTCAGGAAGAAGAGCAGATCGTGATGTCGACCACCGGCGACAAGGAAGGCGACGTCCGTCCCGTGCTTGGCGCGGAAGAACTGCTGTCGATGCAGCGACTGGTGCGTCGCTTGCCCGCGGCGCCGAGCCTGGTCGAATACGCCGTGCGGTTGGCGCGCAGCACGCGTCCCGATTCGGCAGAAGCGACGGCGCGCGTGAAGAAGTATGTGAGCTGGGGTGCCGGCCCGCGTGCGTCGCAGTACCTCGTCCTGGGTGCGAAGGCGCGCGCAGCGATGGACGGCCGCGCGATGCCGGATCTGGACGACGTGCGCTCGGTCGCGCCGGCGGTGCTACGCCACCGGATGGTGGTGAATTTTCAGGCCGAGGCGGATGGCATCCCGATCGAGGAGCTGATCGAGCTGCCGAAGTAGTCGCGATAAGCCGTGGCTGGGCCAAACCGAATGACGCCGCACCGCCGAAACGGCTCCTGCCGACCTCTGCGGTGCGGCGTTTCTCGTTGTGGTGATTGGTTTTCCGGATTGTGGACCGTAAAATCGTGAAATGATGACGGGGCGCTGACGATCGGACCGATCTTGGGTGCACCCCGACCCTGCGAGAACACTGTGGCCCGCCCTCGACCGTACCTCCATCGTTCCCCACCGTTCACCTCCAGCGGCGTGCTTCCAACGCACCTGGACGATGGTCAGCCGCTGATTCGGCTCCAGACGCTCGGGGCGTCGACCATTCTGGTTGGAGATCAGCGCATCAACGGGTCGGCAGGGACGTTGTTCTGCCTGCTGCTGCGTCTGACCTATGCGCCGGGGATGCTGCTGGGGCGGGACGTACTGCTCACGTCGCTCTGGCCCGAACAGGCCGAAGC
Organism: Gemmatimonadaceae bacterium; assembly: GCA_017991005.1. GTDB lineage: Bacteria > Gemmatimonadota > Gemmatimonadetes > Gemmatimonadales > Gemmatimonadaceae > Gemmatimonas. The sequence continues at coordinate 8,461 of JAGNMU010000010.1, forward strand.
GCGGCAGCGCGCCAACCTGCGGCAAGCGTTGTACAAGCTGCGCAACACGGGCGTGCGGGCCTCGATGCACGGCGATGTCGTGCAGCTTGATGCCGCACAGGTGTTGCGCACCTTTTCGCTTGATGGGTCGAGCGAGACATTCGCACGCGATGTCACACTCGGTCATGAGCCGTTCGGCCCGTTTCTGCCGGGATTTGTGGTGCCGTGGCCTGAACAGCAGGACTGGATTTCGGAGCAGCGTGAGCTGATGCACGCGGAGATTCGGCGCGTGCTCGTCGAGCAACTGCGTCAGCGTCGTGATCGTGCGGACTGGGGCGGCGCCGATCCGCTGGCGCGATGGCTGCTGCAGTTTGATCCGCTCAACGAAGAAGCGACGTTGACGCTGGCCGACTGCGCCTTTCTCTCCGGCTCCAAGTCCACCGCGCTCGGCATCATCGATCGCTATCTCGCCGACCTCGGTCCGTCGGCCGGCGACATTCGCATTCCCGCGATGATGTTGCGCCGCCGGATCGCCGAGCCGCCGGTTCGTGGACGCGTGTCGTTCGCGCCAACCGAGCGGCACTTTGTGGGGCGCGAAGAGGAATTGGCGGCGTTGACCCTGTCGATGCGACGCGCGCGCTGGCACGACGGCAGTGCGACGCTGTTGCATGGGACGGCGGGCATCGGCAAGAGCCGACTGGCGCACGAGCTCGAGAAAGTGGCGACGATCGAAGGCGTCACCATCGCCCGGGCCGCCTGTCGCGAAAGCGACACGCAGCGATCGCTCGCCGTGTTTCTCGACGTGCTCCCCGAATTGCTGGTGATGCCCGGCGCACTCGGGGCGGCGCCGGAGAGCCTGTCTGCACTGCGGCGACTCGTGCCATCCGAGCGCGGTCCACTCGGGGCGGACGGTGCGAGTGAGCGCGATCCGCTGCCGGTGGCGGCCCAGCTGCGTCGCTCCATCATCGATCTCGTGGCCGCCATTGCCGATGAAAAGCCGTTGCTGCTGGTGGTGGATGATGTGCACTGGATCGATGAACACTCGTGGGAAGTGCTGTCCGACCTGATCGATCGTGCCGACTGCCTGCGCGTGTGTGTCGTGCTGACCTCACGCGAGCCACACGCGCGGCCCACCCGTCCAGCGCGCGTGCCGATGGCGCTGCGCACGATGGCGGTGCCCTCGTTGACGGCCGAGCAGTGCGTGCGCCTGTCGCGCGCCATTGGAGACGATTTGTCGGCGAGTGTGTCGGACGAACTGGGCGACTGGTTTGTGCGGGCGAGCGAGGGGATTCCCCTGTTTCTCCGCGCCCTCGTGAACCACTGGATCGAAACCGGCGAAGCCGGCGGCGTGCCGCCCACGTTGCAGGGGGTCATCGAGCAGCGCATCAGCCAACTGCACGGCGATTCACTGCGGGTATTGCAGACCGCGGTGATCCTCGGCCGCTGGGCGACGGTCGACCGGGTGGTGCGAGTCCTGGAACTGCGCGCGAACGAAATGCTGACGTGTATCGAGCAGATCGAAGCGCTGGGGGCGAGCGCCTCGCGGTCCGGTGCGATTTTGGCGGTGCATGAACTGCTGGGCCGCGCCGCTCGTGCGCGTCTGTCCGCGCTGTCGAGTCGGACCCTGCACAAGCGCGCGGCGGAGGTGTTGTACGCCGACGCGATGGCGAGTGGTGATACGGAGATCCTGCTGTCGAGTCTGGAGGCGTACTATTTGGCGGGGGAGGAGGAGGTGGTGCGCGGGTTGACGATTCGTCACCTGGAAGAGATCTCGAGCCTCAGCTCGCCCATCTCCGGACTAAGGGTGCTTAGGATCCTAGAGTCAGAAATGCTCTCCGAGTCCGAGAAGGCATCCGTCGTTGACGCCACTGCGAAGCTCCTTGTACACGGCGGAGACTACGCGAAGGCTCTTCGAGATCCTTTGGGTGGAGTGGAACTCCCAGTTGCCTCAAGCGGACTCACTGACGAAGAAGTTGAGACGGCGCTTTCCCTTGTTGACTCTGCGTACCGCGCCGATCCGCTTGTTGACCGCGAGAGACTGATTGAGTTTGCCCTCACCATTACTGAACTAACATCGATTCAGCGAAAGTCGAGACTTCGCGCAGCAGACATCGGGCTGGTCATTGTCTCGAACGAGTGTGATCAAGACCGCGCGGATCGCATCTTCCGTGCACTTGATCTCTCACCGAGTGAGATGTCAAACGATGACACGTGCCGCCGAATTGGCGTCGTCTATCATACCCACTTCGGCGAACGGGAGACGGCGCTTCAACTCGCCTCTTTGCTTTACAAACAAGCGCAATCGCTGCCGCCTTCGCCCCTGGCGTATCACCAAGCGATGAGAGCAGGGTTTGCGTTGCGAATCGTCGACGACGGATTGGTTCACATTGACGCTCTTCGCCTTGCGGTCCACATCGCGGAAGAGGCGCAGGTTCCGTACCATGGACTGAACGCCGCGTGGCTGCTGGCGCAGTCATATCTTGAACTCGGTGACAGCGCGCAATTCTCGGCCTGGACTCGTACGGTTAGTGACCTGTACGACCGCATTGGCGACCCCGTGTCATGCAACTTTGCAGTATCACTCTTCTGTCGCGCAGCGATTGAGCGGGGAGACGCGACCGCCGCGAGAGTGCAGTTCGAGACGTTTCAAAGGAACATCCCGAGAATGGCTAGTCGTAAGACAAATGCCTATTCTCTGGCACTTGATACCGCCATTGAGCTGCTGGATGGAACATGGATCCCAGAGAACGATCGCGTTCGGTCGCTGGCTGATTTGCACGCCCAGACTTCCAGATACGGGACGTCAGACTACCTGACTGCAATTCTGATCGAAAGCCTGATCAGACAAGAGCAGATTTCGGCCGCAGAGCAGGTGCTGGCGAGTTACACAAGCGTCAATCGACGAGAAGTTTGCCCTCTAGGGGCGCGACTCAAGCAGGCAACCTCGCACCTGAGGACTCGGCAATTGGACCGCTAGTTGCCGGAGTCCGTCCTAGTCGATGGTTACGACCGCGAGATCGCTACGATGACTTCTTCCTCAAACGCAACCGGAGTGCGTTTCTTCTTTGCGAGCTCGAATATCTGCGTGATGGACGGCGTTCCTCTCGAGTCTTCGCCCGCGAACAGCCTCGGATAGTGCGGACTTGCGAGCAACGCGTCGCAGATTTCGGGGTCAAACTGGCGCCCTCTGAGCTTTATCAACTCTGCGCGAACCTCTGCCTCGCCTAGAGCTTTTCGATATGGACGATCGGTAGTCATTGCGTCGATCGTATCGGCGAACATGATGATTCGCGCGCCGAGAGGAATGTCACTTCCCGCAAGTCGATCCGGATAGCCAGTTCCATCCCAGTTCTCATGGTGATGGCGAATTGCGGGGAGGACATCTTCAAGTTCACTCACTTTCTCGGCCAACTCCACACTCTTGAGCGGATGGAGCTCCATTGTTGCCCGTTCTTCGGGTGTGAGCTTTCCGGGCTTCTTGAGAATTGGTTCGAACAGCTGGTGAATTTTTCCGACATCATGCAGCAGTGCGGCTACTGCGATCCGTTCGATTTTTGCCTTCTGGATACCTAGCGCCTGCGCAATGATGCGCGCGTAGCGAGACACACGCTGCGAGTGACCAGACGTATAGGGGTCCCGCATTTCGACCGTCTGTACCAGCAACTCCAGCAGCTCCTGATTGTATTTCTGGAGCTGAATCGTCGAGTAGTTGAGCTGGCGAAGCCCAAAGAGGAGAATCGCGATGAAGAAGACCCCCCAATAGTCAAACTTGCAGTAGACGAGTGCGAACGCGTGAACCCAAGGAATGGAAACCACATAGTTCTTAAGCGAACCTCTCACATTCTCTCGCCAAACGAGAATGAAGTTCTTTCGCTCATTGACTCCTACTACGGCAGCAACGGCAAGAGTATTGACGAGCAAGAAGGAGATGATCGCGAGCGCTTCCGGCAGGATCTGCAAGTCCTGTTTTACCTGAAGGCTCTGTCCGCCCAACAACGTGAATACTGCGACGGCGGTAGCGACAGCGAGAGCCTGCTGCGCGATGTTGAAGATTGCTTTGATCGCGGGCTGCTTCTTCTTGTTCGATTCAGCAAAGCACACTGCGAGCGCGACCAACACCAGCGTCGGCCACGAAGGGTACAGAATGACTGCTACCAAGAACGGGACAAGCGTGGCAGCACCACTGGTGGTCGCGTGCAACTTGTAACTGAAGTAGCATGCAACTGCGCCCAATACTGAGAAACTCAGCGTACCGCCAATTAACGACCATTGAATGTGAGGATCGCGTACCACGAGCCCGACCAGCGCGAGTACCGCACTGGCAACTACAAGGCTCACGAATACGAGAACTCGCTTCGGCATAGTGCTTAAGTTGTCCCCCGACCGTCACGGACTTATGTCCAGCTATGAACGTCGGCCGAAACGAACGACCAGACTGCGCTTACGAGCTGGGCCAGAATTGCCATGTTGCGTCACCTCCCATCGGGGCAGTCACACAGTCCCGCTCGGGATGCTGTGTGCTATGTCCAGGTTGGCTCCGCTCGTGCTGCCTGTGGCCTGCCCGCTCAGCTCCGCTCTACCGGGATGACGGGGGACGTTTGTCGATATCGTCTACGGGCGACGATGAAGGTGACACACGCCGACAGTGACACTGCCGGCGTGCAAAAGGACGATCAAGTCGAGGGCGTTATCGTTCGAGTTGTATCCAGCGATTGGTGGCGTCGAGCACCGCAAGCACTGCGCTTGTCTCGGGGCTCTCTTTCACTTCGCAACTGCCAGTCAGCACGGCCGGTTCGCGACCCACACGCCCCAGCACGCTCACGAAGACAAACTCGCGGTCAAACGCTTCGATCAGCTTCGACCCTTCCAGCGCCAAATTCCGGTTACCGCCCGGCGTCGCCTTCAGGGACTCCAGAATGGCCTGCAGCGTGGCGCGGGCGGCGAGCTCGATGCGCGAGCGTTCGCTCTCCTGCCCTTCCCATTCGCCAACGAACTCCTGACCATCACGACTCAACGTCACCCGGCACAGCACGCCGCGAGACCGCGAGCGGCGCACTTCGACATCGTCAAAAATCAGGATACGACGTCCACCTATCCGAGTATCGGCTCGTGGCGCCAAAGCCGAAGGGATTTCCTCAGATTTTTCGGGACGAAGAGCGGGGTCCGGCGCCCGCGGAACCTCGACGTCGGCGGCAGGTGCGGCGACAGCGGGCGTGGGGGCGTGATAGGGCACGTAGGACGACGACGCCACACCGGGGACGGCCGCCGGATGACTCAGCCGCGGCGCAGACGCCGTCGGTGGGGCGTCTGGCTGGTCGGCCGCTCGGGCCGGATCCAGCGACTGGGCGATACTGACCTTGCGGTGATTCACCCGCAAACCGAGCTGTGCCATCAGGGCACTCTCGATATTTCGCACCGTGTTCTTGGGCGCGATCTCGCTGGTGGTCAGGACGTGAATCTCATCGATCGCGCCGGTCTCGCTGGGCACAATGCGGACCGACAGCACACCCGGCAGGGTGGCAATGAGTTGCTCAGCCCGACGCAAAGGAAGGACGCTCCCGACTACCGCACTCGGCGGTGTTGGAAGCGATGGCGAACCGGGCCCGAAATTGACTGGGATCGACAGGTATGGCTCCGCAGAGGGATCGGACCAACAGGGGTCGACCGACACGTTCGCAGCCCAATATGTGGCCGAGATCGCTTCCGGGCAAGGCGCGAAATTTTCCAAGGCGTTGTCCGGCATGGACGTAACGGTTCGCACCTCAAGCTTCGTCGAGGGCGGCGTCGCCCTCCTCCCCGAGCTGGGACAGTTCACCATCCCCCTGCCCTTCGTATTCCCGCAACTTCCGGTAGAGCGTTCGCTCCCCGATACCCAGCAAATCGGCCGCCTTCCGCCGGTTCCCGGCCGAGTCCCGCAGCGCCGCCTGAATCGCCATCCGCTCGATCTCCGCCATCGTCATGCCGGGGCCCAGCGTGATGACCGTCGGCGGGATCACCGTCTCGCGCGGTTCGATCGCTCGAACCATGCCGGTCTGAGCGATATCGCCGTAGACAGGCGAACCAATCGGACCCGAGCGCACTTCGCCCACCCACGCCCCGGACATGGGGCGCGACTCCACGTCCATTCGACGACGAAGCTCTTCGACTTGTAACTTGAGTTCCACGAGCGAGCGGACGATAAACTCGAGCTCGCGACCCTGCGCCTGTTCACCGGCGCGCACCGCCGGACCAACGTGTACCGGCAACAGGCGCCGCCCCCCGCCGTCCCGGATGGCCCGAGGGATGTCATCCGCCACGATTTCCCGTCCGTGGGCGAGTACCACCATGCTCTCCACGAGGTTGCGCAACTCGCGCACGTTCCCGGGCCAGGGATACTCGACAAGAAGCGCCATGGCGTCCGCCGAGATGCCATGAAACGGACGATCGTGCTGCTTCGAAAACTCCGCGACGAATCGACGCACCAACAGCGGAATATCCTCGCGTCGCTCACGCAACGGCGGCAGATAGATCCGCAGGACATTCAACCGGTAGTACAAATCCGCACGGAATCCGCCTTCCTCGACGTGTTCGCGCAGCGGTCGATTCGTCGCCGCTACCACGCGCACATCGAGTGGAATCGAGGACGAGCCGCCGACGCGCGTGACTTCGCGTTCCTCTAGCACACGCAGCAATTTCACCTGCGTGCTCGACGGCACTTCGCCGATTTCGTCGAGGAACAACGTGCCGGTATCCGCGAGTTCAAAACGTCCGAGTCGACGTTCCGCCGCACCAGTGAACGCGCCCTTTTCGTGTCCGAAGAGTTCGCTCTCGAGCAGCGTTTCAGGCAAGGCGCCCACGTTCACCGCGATAAACGGTTTGGCGCGTCGGGGACTGAGCCGATGAATAGCCCGCGCCACCAGCTCCTTGCCTGTGCCGCTCTCCCCTTCGATGAGCACCGTGCTCGAGACGGGCGCGATCTGCTCGACCTTGACCAGCACTTCGCGAATCGGCTCCGATTCGCCGACGAGGCCGGTGAGCCTTGCCAAGCGCTGCCGCTCGAGCCGTCGACGAATACCATCAACCACATCCTCGATCACGACCGGCTTGGACCACGTTTCGGCATAGCCGATCTCGCGCAGTCGCTCGAGCATCACCGGATCGGAGACGTCGGTGAACCCGACCACCGGCACGCCATCCCACAGTTGCTGTCTCACGAGCGCGACGTTGGCCGAGTCGAGCAACGCGCCGGTCAATACGAGCATGTCGGGTGCCGCGCGGCGCAGGTCGCCGCGCACATCGTCCATCGGTGAGATCGTGACCGTCTCGTACCCGATCAACTCGAGCGCTGCGTTGAGTCGCACGGCCGGCTCGACATCGCTCATCAGGATGGCGACAACACCAAGCGTGTCGTCGCCGCCCGCTCCACGCCGCGTCGCCGCAGCGCGGGCACTCATGTCCGCGCCGGCCTCTTGTAGAACGGCAGTTTGACCACACGCGCCGGCAACTTCTTGCCGCGAATATCGATCTCGAACAAGGTACCAAGCACGGCGGCAGCGGCCGGCAAATAGCAGGTGCCGATGGGCGCCCCCAGCGTCGGACTCATCGTCCCGCTGCACACCTCACCAAACGGTACGCCGCCGTAGATGACCGGATACCCGTGACGCGGAATGGCGCGCTCGTCGATCGTGAAGCCCACGAGCTTCCGATCGGTGCCCTCCGTCTGCTGACGCTGCAACACGTCTTTTCCGATGAACGGTTCGCTCTTGCCGAGCTTCACAATCCAGCCGAGTCCGGCCTCGAGCGGCGTCGTCCGATCGTCGAGTTCGTTGCCGTACAGACACAGTCCGGCTTCCAGACGGAGCGAGTCGCGCGCGCCAAGACCGGTCGGTGTAACGTGTCCCGTCGCCATGACCGCGTTCCAGACGTCGACGGCCTTCGACGCGTCGAAGTACAGCTCAAAGCCGTCTTCACCCGTGTAGCCGGTGCGGGAGATCGTGCACGACACGCCGGCGACGTTGCCTTCGGTGAACCGATAGTACTTGACGCCGTCGAGCGGCGCATCGGCCAGCGACTGCACGACCGCGGCCGCTTGCGGTCCCTGAATCGCGAGCAGGGCGACGCTGTCACTGATATCCGTCATGCTGCAGTCGAAGCCGCCGATGTGCGCGGCCAGATGCGCGATGTCCTTCTCGCGATTACTCGCATTGATCACGAGCATCAGATGCTCGGGGTATCGATAGACGAGCAGATCGTCCACGATGGTGCCATCGGCGCGAAGCAGCGTCGAATAGTGAATCTGCCCGATGGCCAGCGCGGCAACGTCATTGCTCGTCATCGACGCGACAAATCGGATGGCATCAGGGCCGCGCACGATAACTTCGCCCATGTGCGATACATCGAACATGCCGCACGATTCGCGCACCGCTTTGTGTTCGGCAGTGATGCCCTGCGGATATTGTACCGGCATCTCATAGCCGGCGAAGGGAACGATCTTCGCGCCGAGCGCGACATGGACGTCGTGGAGCGGCGTGCGCTTGAGCGCGCCGGGAGCGATGGCAGTCATCGGGAGGGGTCCGGTTAGCTCGGCCGTGATCGACCGAGACTGAAAGATGCCTCTCCCGTACCGAAAATGGCAGCACCCCGCCGGTTGAATGCCACGCTGGCAGCCCTCGTACGTCCGCGCCGCAATCGGTGCACCTCCACGGCGGGCGCTGGCGCCGTTACGTGGCCTTGAGCGCTTTCAGTGCCGCCATGACCTCGTCTGCGTGCCCCGCCGACTTGACCTTCTCAAAGACCTGCGCGATACGTCCCGCGGCGTCAATGAGAAACGTGGTACGCTCGACACCCATGTACTTGCGGCCGTACATCGATTTTTCCTTCCACACGTCATACGCCTGGACGACGAGCTTGTCGGTGTCCGCGAGCAGCGTGAAGGGCAATTCGTACTTTGCCTTGAACTTGGCGTGGGACTTTACGGAGTCCGGGCTGACGCCGATGACCACGGCCTTCCCACTCTTGAATCGAGGGAACATGTCCCGAAATTCGCACGCTTCGACCGTGCAGCTGGACGTGTCGTCTTTGGGATAGAAATACAGCACGACGGGTCGGCCCTGGAGCCCGGAAAGCGTGAACGGCTTTCCTGCGTCGGTGAGCAGCGTGAAGTCAGGCGCCAGCGCACCTGGTTGCGGCATGGGCATATCGGGCACGGAGAGGGAATGTCAGCGTACGGCGCGTCGCTGGAAAATCAGCCTAACGTCTCGCGGCCCATGAGCACCGCCATGATCGCCTTCTGGATGTGCAAGCGATTCTCGGCCTCATCCCACACCGCGCTCTGCGGACCGTCGATGACCTCGGCCGAGACCTCTTCCCCACGATGCGCCGGGAGGCAGTGGAGGAAGATGGCATTGGCGTTGGCCCGGGCCATCATCGCGGCGTCCACCTGAAAGCCGGCGAAGGCGCGCTCGCGCTTCGCTTGTTCCTCTTCCTGCCCCATCGACGCCCATACGTCAGTGGTGACGACGTGTGCGCCAGTCGCGGCTTCCGCGGGATCGCGCAGCAGGGTCACGTCGGCCGCCGCTGCGCGTGCCATGAACTCGGCGCTCGGATCGTAGCCCTCGGGACAGGCGAGACGCAGGGCGAAGCCCAAGTGCGCGGCCGCTTCGATCCAGGAGTTTGCCATGTTGTTGCCGTCGCCAATCCACGCCACCGTTGTGCCACGCACCTCACCGAGGAGCTGCTTCATGGTGAGCACATCGGCGAGGACCTGACACGGGTGTGACAGATCCGTCAGGCCGTTGATCACCGGCACCCCTGAGTACTCGGCCAGCCGCTCGACATCGGCGTGCGCGAAGGTGCGGATCATGATGCCGTCGACATAGCGCGACAACACTCGCGCCGTGTCTTCGATCGGTTCGCCGCGCCCGATCTGCACGTCACGGGGCGAGAGAAAGTGCGCCGTCCCGCCCAGTTGTGTGGCGCCCACTTCGAACGACACGCGTGTGCGTGTGGAGGACTTCATGAAGATCATGGCCAACGCCATTCCGGCGAGCGGCTTCCGATCGTAGGCACGGGTTCGCATCCGCTCGGCGAGATCGAGCAACGCGAACGTCTCATGCGTCGAGAAGTCGCTGATGTTCAGGAAGTCGCGATGAGGACGCTGTGCCATGGCGATGGGGGCCGAAACAGGCTGCCGGAACGTCGAAGGCGCGGCCGTGGGGGCCGCGCCTGTCGGGAGTGAAGGTGGGAATTTATGCGCTCCTGCTGCATAGTGGCACCCCGTGGTCGACAGACGGCGTGCGGGGTGCCACCTTGCCGCATGCCTTCCAACGCTCCCGCGGCGCCCCTCGCCCCCGCGACCTCCACGCAACGCCTGCGCGCCATCTTTGGCGGCTCCATCGGCAACCTGGTGGAGTGGTACGACTGGTACGTCTACTCGGCGTTCTCACTGTATTTCGCGCAAGCGTTTTTCCCGCCCGCGAACCAGACGGCGCAACTGCTCAATGCCGCGGCCGTATTCGCCGTCGGGTTCTTCATGCGTCCGGTCGGTGGTTGGCTGCTCGGACGGTATGCGGACAAACACGGACGGCGTGCCGCGCTCAGCGCCTCGGTGTTGCTGATGTGCGGTGGTTCGCTGATGATTGCACTGACGCCGAGTTACGCGACCATCGGCGTCGCCGCCCCGATCCTGCTGGTGCTGGCGCGGTTGCTGCAGGGGATCAGCGTCGGAGGCGAATACGGCGCCAGCGCGACGTACCTGAGCGAGATGGCCGGCGCCAAACATCGCGGCTTCTGGTCGAGCTTTCAGTACGTGACGCTGATCATGGGGCAGTTGCTGGCGCTGGGTGTCCTGCTGTTGCTGCAACGCACGCTGAGCGCGCCACAGCTCGACAGCTGGGGATGGCGCATCCCGTTTTTCATCGGTGCGGCGTGCGCGGTGATTGCGCTACGACTGCGGTCGTCGTTGTCGGAGTCGCACGCGTTTGAAGAAACCAAGGCGGCACGGGCGGCCGGCACGCACAAGCCGTCAGGCATGGCGGCGCTGCGTGCCCATCCGCGCGCCGTCCTGACGGTGATCGGCCTGACGGCAGGTGGCACGGTCGCGTTCTACACGTTCACCACGTACGCGCAGAAGTTTCTGGTGAACACGGCGGGCTTCACCAAGAGCGATGCGACGCTGGTGTCGGCGATTTCGCTGGCGCTGTTCATGCTGGTGCAGCCGCTGGTGGGCGCCATTTCGGATGTGGTGGGGCGGCGGCCTGTGCTGATGTCGTTTGCGGTGCTGGCGACGCTGGGCACCATTCCGCTGATGCGCGCACTCGAGCAGGCGCGGACGATTCCGCAAGCGCTCTTGCTGTTGTGTATCGCGCTGCTGGCGATCAGCGGGTACACGTCTATCAATGCCGTCGTGAAAGCAGAGTTGTTTCCGACGGGGATGCGCGCGCTGGGCGTGGGGTTTCCGTACGCGATTGCCGTGTCACTGTTTGGCGGCACGGCCGAGTACATCGCGCTCTGGTTCAAGAACGCGGGGCACGAGCAGTGGTTTTACGCGTACGTGACGGCGTGTGCGTTTGCGGGACTGATTGTGTACTGGACGATGCCGGAGACGCGGCACGCGATGAAAGACTGACCCGCCTGGCGCTGGGCGCCTGACGCGGAATCACGATACGTCATGCGGGAAAAGGGTGCCTCCCGGGCGAGCCGGTTGTGGTAGTCTTGGGAGAGGACTTGCGAAGGTGGGGCTACCGTGACTTAGTTTAATAGACTTAGTCTATCTGGAGCCCCTATGACGACCGTGAACATTCATGAGGCCAAGACGCACTTGTCGCGCCTGATCGATCAAGCCGTGAACGGGCAGCCGTTTATCATCGCCAAGGCCGGGAAGCCGTTGGTCAAGGTGATCGCGCTCGATGCGCCGACCTCGCCGCGTCGACTGGGCTTTCTCGAAGGCGAGATTTCGGTGCCCAAGGATTTCGATCGCATGGGTGACGAGGCCATCGCGGCGATGTTCGGACTGACTGGATAGCGCCCGGTGAAACTGCTGCTCGATACACAGATTGTCCTGTGGAGCGCCGCGCAGCCGCAGCGGTTGTCAGCGGCCGCGCGTTCGCTGCTGCAGAATCCCAAACACGACTTGCTGTTCAGCGCGGCCAGCATGTGGGAGATCGCGATCAAGCACAGTCTTGGTCGCGAGGATTTCGTGGTCGAGCCGCGCGTACTACGGCGCGGGCTGCTTGACAACGGCTACAACGAGCTGCCGATCACCAGCGAACATGCGGTGGGCGTGGAGGCATTGCCGGAGCTGCACCGGGATCCTTTCGACCGCCTGCTCATCGCACAGGCCATCTGTGAGGGCATCACGCTGCTGACGGCGGATGCCGTGGTGGCGAAGTACCCCGGGCCGATTCGAAAGGTGTAAGCGCTGGGAGGTGCGCCCCGCCTAGAGGATGTACTTCCGCAGATCCTCGTCTTCGGAGATGTCCTTGAGGCGTTCGCGCACCATCGCGGCATCCACCTTCACTTCGTCCTTGCCGCGGTCGGGCAGCTCGTAGAGCACGTCTTCGAGCAACGTGGTCATGACGGTGTGCAGTCGGCGCGCGCCGATGTTCTCCATGCGCTGATTGACCGCTGTGGCCACACGCGCGAGTTCGGCGATCCCGTCGGGCTGGAAGGTGAGCGAGGCCCCTTCGGATTCCACCAGTGCCGCGTACTGCTTGGTGAGCGCGTTCTCGGGCTCGGTCATGATGCGCACAAAATCCGCTTCGGTGAGCGGCTTGAGCTCCACGCGAATGGGAAAACGTCCCTGCAATTCTGGGATGAGATCGCTGGGCTTGGACACATGGAACGCTCCAGCCGCGATGAACAACACATGGTCGGTCTTCACCATGCCGTAGCGCGTTTGCACGTTGGAGCCTTCGACAATCGGCAGCAGGTCGCGCTGCACGCCTTCACGTGAGACGTCCGGGCCGCCACCCTGCCCTCGCTCGCCGGCGATCTTGTCGATCTCGTCGAGGAAGATGATGCCCATGGCTTCGACGCGCTCGAGTGCATCACCGGTCACGTCGTCCAGGTCGATGAGCTTTTCGAGTTCTTCATCGAGCAAAATGCGCCGCGCTTCTGACACCTTCACGGTGCGCTTCTTCTTGCGTTTGGGGAGCATGTCGCGAAACCACTCGGCCATACTTTCCATGCCTTCGGGCGCGCCCGGCGTCATGCGATCGGGCATTCCCGGTGCCGACTGCGTGACTTCAAGTTCGATTTCGCGGCCGTCAAGCTGACCGTCCAGCAACAGTTGGCGCAGTTTGTCGCGCGTGCGCTTGTGGCGCTCGGCGGCAGCGTCGTGCTCGGCCTTCTGTTCGGCCGTGGGCTCTTTGATTTCGACAGACGGCGGCGTGGGCAGCAGCAAATCGAGCAGACGCTCGTCGACCTTGGTGTTGGCCAGGTCTTCTACTTCGCCTTCGCGCTCGGTGCGCACCATGTCGATCGCACTTTCCACGAGATCGCGCACCATCGACTCCACGTCGCGGCCCACGTAGCCCACTTCGGTGAACTTGGACGCCTCGACTTTGGTGAACGGTGCGCCGGACAGTTTGGCGAGTCGGCGCGCGATCTCCGTCTTTCCCACACCCGTGGGTCCGATAAGGATGATGTTGTTGGGCGCGATTTCGTTGCGGATGGACTCGGGCGCACGCTGACGCCGCCAGCGATTGCGAAGCGCGATGGCGACCGCCTTCTTGGCGTCTGCTTGTCCAACGATATAGCGATCCAGCTCGGCGACGATCTGCCGAGGCGTGAGGTCGGCGAGGCGGGCGATGGCCTGTTCGGTACGTGGTGAGGGCATACTGAAGGCTAACGACCGTTTCGGGGGCGCCGGAAGCGCGAATTCGTCCCCCATGACCGATGAATGGTCCGTCGCTAGTATTCGGCCATGTTTTCCAGCCTGTTGTTGGGCGTTGCGCTGCAGATACGCGCGATGTCCCCCGCGCCACTCCCCCAAGGCGCTGCGGTCGCGCCCACGCCGACCACGTCTGCCGCGGTCTCGTCTGACACACTGACCTTTCACGCCCGTGACGGTGGTACAACCGTGCCGATGTCACGGCCGATCGACGCCACGATCGTGGTGGACGGCAACCTCGACGAGCCCGTCTGGCAGCGTGCCCGGCGATTGACGGGGTTCTCGCTGTACACACCCGTCGACCAACGTCCGTCTCCTGACTCGACGGATGTGCTGGTCTGGTACTCCAAGACGGCCATTCACTTTGGTATTCGCGCCTTTGAACCGCACGGTGCGGTGCGTGCGACACTCGCCGACCGCGACCGTGTGAGCACCGACGACAACGTCGAGCTGCATCTCGACACGTTCGAGGAGAAGCGTCGGGCGTTTGTCTTTATCGTGAATCCGCTGGGCATTCAGGCGGACGGTACGAAGAACGAAGCGGGCGGCTTCATTCCGGGATCGAATGTGAGTCCCGGTCAGAACGATCTGAGCGCGGACTTTCAGTGGCAGTCGCGTGGCAAGGTGACCGCAGACGGCTACGAAGTGGAGATCCGGATTCCGTTCAGCAGTTTGCGCTACCCCGTGGGGGGCGAGCAGCGTTGGGGGCTGCAGATCGTGCGCAAGGTGCAACACTCAGGCTACGAAGAAACGTGGACACCGGTGCGTCGCGGCGCCGCGTCATTCGTGGCACAGGAAGGGTGGCTGACAGGGCTCACGGACATGCATCACGGCGTGGACGTGACGCTCAATCCGGAGCTGACCACGACGATTGCCGGCACACCGTGCTGCTCACCCGCCAACGATGCGTGGAAGTACACGAACACGCCGAGGCTCGGTGGAAATGTGCGGGCGGGCCTTGGGAGCAATGTCGTGGTGGTGGGTACGATCCGGCCGGACTTTTCGCAGGTGGAAGCCGATGCCACGCAGGTGGCGGCCGATCAGCGCTTCGCGTTGTTCTATCCCGAACGTCGTCCGTTTTTTGTGGAAGGGTCGGATCAGTTCAATGTGCCGAACACGCTCGTCTACACACGGCGCATCGTGCAGCCGGACGCGGCGCTCAAGCTGAATGCACGTCAGGGGCGCACCAATGTGGCGCTGCTATCGGCGCTCGACCTTGGCACGCCAGCGACGGCCAACACCAAACGTGATCGTCCGCTGGTGGACATTTTGCGTATCACGCGCGACTTCAGCGGGCAGTCGACGGCCGGACTGGTGTACAGCGAGCGCATCGGGCGCGGCAACGAGAATCGCATGGTCGGTTCGGATGTGAAGTTCTTGTTTGGCCGCATGTACTTCGCGCAAGCGCAATTCGCGGCAAGCCAGTCCCGCACGGCGGGTGTGTCGAAGACGGGCGCGTTGTGGGAGGGAGTGGTAGACCGAACCGGTCGAGCGTGGGGGTTTCACTACAACCTGCTCGGCATCCGCCCCGATTTTCGCGCGGACAACGGGTTTGTGGCGCGCACCGGATTCACGCAGCTCAATGCGGCCAATCGCGTGACGCTCTTTGGCAAGCAGGGTGCGCTGGTGGAGCGATACATGGTGTTCGTTCAGACCTCGGGGCTCTGGCGATACCGCGACTTCTTTGAGGGTAAGAGTCTGCTGGAGAGCAAGGCGAGCCTGTCCAACACCTTTACGCTGCGGCGCGGGTGGTCGGTCAGTGTCTCGCCGGGATACTCGACGTATGCGTTCGATCCGGCCGCGTTTTCGGGTTTGGCGACGGAGAACGGCACGGCGGCGCCCGATCTGTTTGCGCCCTCACCGCGCATCACGGTGTTCAGCACCGCGTTCTCGGTGTCCACGCCGCAGTATCGGCGGTTTGCGGCCAGTGCGGGGGTGACGTCGGCCAACGATGTGGACTTTCTCGAGACGTCGCGCGTACGACGCACGGCGTACAACGGCTCGCTCGATCTCCGGCCCAACGAGCGGCTGCGCGTGAACGCGACGTACGCAAGCAACGAGTTCACGCGCCGCTTCGACGGGCGCTCGTCGTTTTCCACGCGCATTCCGCGTGTCAAGATCGAGTATCAGGTGGCGCGGCCAATCTTTGTGCGCGTGATCTCGCAGTACGAAGCCAACCGCCGAGAAGCGCTGGTGGACTACCGTACGGGGCTGCCGCTGTTGGTGCGGCAGGGCAACGGCACGTACGCGCCGTCAGTGACCCGCGCCAGCAATCTGCTGCGGGCCGACTGGCTGTTTTCGTATCGTCCGCGTCCCGGCACGGTGTTGTTTGCCGGGTACGGAAGCAGCATGACCGAACCGGGTGCGCTCGAGTTTGACCGACTGCGTCGGGTGAGCGACGGGGTGTTCCTCAAGGCGAGCTGGTTGTTTACGCCGCCGACGGGTCGGTAGCTCGCACGCCTCGAACCCGCGCTACGGCGCGGGCTCGAGCACCGTGATGTTCGTATTCGTGTAGATGCAAATCTCACCAGCGATGGTGAGCGCCTTCTGCACGATGTCGCGCGGCGAGAGTGTGGTTTCGCGCAGCAGTGCACGCGCTGCGGCCTGTGCGTAGGCGCCGCCGGATCCGATGGCGAGGACGCCGTCATCGGGTTCGATGAGTTCACCGTTACCGGAAATCATGAAACCGCTGGTGGTGTCAGCCACCACCAGCAGGGCTTCGAGGCGGCGCAGGACGCGGTCGCTGCGCCAGTCTTTGGCCAGTTCAACGGCGGCGCGCGGCAGATTGCCGGGGTACCGTTCGAGTTTTTCTTCGAACTTCTCGAAGAGCGTGAGTGCGTCAGCGGCGGAGCCGGCAAACCCGGCCAACACGCGTCCGCCTTTCAGGGCACGCACTTTCACGGCATGCGATTTTGCCACGGTGTCGCCGACCGACACCTGTCCGTCGCCACCGATGGCGAGTTTGCCGTCGCGGCGAACGGCGAGGATCGTGGTGGCGCGCATCTGAGGAAGAGCCATGTGTTAAATCTACTGCGAGCCGCTGTGCGCAAGGACCTGCCCTGTCGCTTGGTGCGCGGTCACGGCCCCGCGTAGCCGCCGTTCCCGAACGCGCGTCGTCCCCTCGCTCTCCACCCGTACATGGCACCGATCAGCTTTGCCGATATCACCGCTGCGCGCGACCGGTTGCGTGCACATCTACCGACGTCCCCGGCGATGAACTACCCGTTGCTGGACGACCTGGTAGGTAACGGCATTCGCGTGTGGGTGAAGCAGGAGAACCACCTGCCGGTGAGCACCTTCAAGGTACGAAACGCGACGTCGGCGCTGACGGCGCTGGTTGCGCGTGATCCGGCCGCCGCCAAACGTGGCGTGGCCGCCGCGACCACCGGAAATCACGGTCAAGGACTGGCCTGGGCCGGTGCCCGGCTTGGTGTGCCGGTGACCATCTGCGTGCCCGAGGGCAACAACCCCGAGAAGAACGCCAACATCCGCGCGTATGGCGCGCGACTGGTGGAGCACGGCGCGAGTTACGACGATGCGGTTGTGCGTTGCGCGCAGGTGGTGGCCGAGGAAGGGCTGACACTGATCCACTCGACCAACAACACCGACGTGCTGGCCGGTGCCGGCACGATGATGGCGGAGTTTGTGGAGCAGGTGCCCGATCTCGACGCGGTCATCATCGCGCTGGGTGGCGGTTCGCAGTGTGTCGGCGCAATCACCGTGCGTGATACGATGCACCCCGCGCTCGAGGTGTACGCGGTGCAAAGCGAAGCGGCGTCTGCGCAGTACGACGCGTGGCGCGACGGCGTGCCGCGTGCACGGCAGTCGGCGCGTTCGTTCGCGGAAGGTATTGCGACGGGTTCAACGTACGAACTGACGGTGGAGACGTTGCGCGCCGGACTCACCGATTTTGTGCTGGTGAGTGAGGACGCAATCGCGCAGGGCGTGCGTGATCTGCTGCAGTTCACGCACAACGTGGCCGAAGGAGCGGGGGCCGCAGGGCTGGCCGGCCTTCGCGTGCTGGCGCGGCGCCTGGCGGGCAAGACGGTGGGGATCGTGCTGTGCGGCGGGAACCTGGATTCGGAGCGACTGCGCCTGATTCTGAACGGGAAGACGCCGGGGCGGTAGCGCCGCGCACCGCTCGTTCGAGGCGTCAGGCCCGCGGGTGCGCCTGCCGATATACCTTCTTGAGTCGGTCCACGCTGGTGTGCGTGTAGATCTGCGTCGTGCTGATGCTCGCGTGCCCAAGCAACTCCTGCACTGCGCGCAGATCCGCGCCGGCGTCGACCATGTGCGTGGCAAACGAATGACGCAGTGAGTGCGTGCTGAGTCCGGCGCCTTCGTCGACGGCGGAGAGCAGATTGACGACGGCGTGCTGGATGCCGCGCGTGGAGAGTCGTGTGCCGCGGTCACTCAGGAACACCGCGCCGCGGGCGAGACGCCCGGCTTTGGCGCCACCCAACTGCGCCAGCTGACGGTCGCGCACGGTGAGGTAGTTGCGGAGCGCGCGCTGCGCGTGGTCGCCGACGGGGACGATGCGTTCCTTGCGCCCCTTCCCTCGCACTTTCACTTGCTGCGAGACGAGGTCGAGATCGCCGAGGTCGATGCCGCGGAGTTCGGCGAGGCGAAGACCACTCGAGTAGAACAGTTCCAGCATGGCGAGATTGCGCACATCGCCAAAGTCGCCGGACTGCGCGCGTGTGGTGGCGTGCTGCAGCAACGTATCCGCCTGCTG
>JAGNMU010000214.1 GCA_017991005.1 Gemmatimonadaceae bacterium
ATGCTGGGCATCACGATGGAGTCGGTGATTCGCGAAAGCGCCAAGGACACGATCTACCTGAGCGCGCGCCTGCGCTGGAATCTGTTGTCGGCGTCGACGATGCAGCGGATCGGCAGCTATCTGATCAAGGGTGATCTTGGCGGGTGGTGGTGGATGCTCCTGCCGATCGGACTTGTTCCGTTGGCCAAGAACAAACGGACGCGCCGTGTGCTTCCTGTTGTCGGTGCCGTATTCCTGCTGGTCTTCACCGCTTGCGGCGTCGGCTTCATCGGCTGGGATATCGACGAGTCACTCGACTACACGTTCACCAAGGTGCGCTTCACGGCAGATGCCAACGCACCGACGGCACCGTTGCTGGAAGTGACGGGTGGTGCCGGGAAGACGGTGCTGAATCGCTTCCGCACGGAAGCGTGGATCTACACGTACGACGTGGCCGGCGCGAAGACGGATTCCACCAAGCGGACCTGCACCGGTACCGGCAACGCCACGTACACGGTGAACGGGCTGGTGTACGCCGACGGGGTGGTGCCGCCGGAGGACGAAGACGATTCGTCGATTGCGGCGCTCGTCGAACGTGCAACCGGCCGCCCCGGTTTGGCCGCGCAAATTCGTGCCCGTCGCGCGGCAGGCAAGCCGTAGCGCGCCATCGCGAGCCATGGCGCACACCGTGCGCGAACAGCCGCAACATCAGACGGCGCCCGTCGCATGAACACAGCGACGGGCGCCGTCGGCGCGAACAGTTACTGCGGCGCGATCGCGTAGTCGATCAGCACCCCGTTCACGAATGACGCCGTCACGCGCTTGCCGTCGTGCAGATAGCTGCGCTTCATCAGCGTCAGAATGCCTTCCTTTGATTCGCCGGCCGTATTCGCAGGGCCAAGCAGCGCTTCGACCTCGCTGATGGACAACCCCTTCTTGAGTGCCATCAACCCGCTGGCGGCCGGTGCGGCGGCGGCCGCCGATGCGGCGCGCGGCGCGACGCCCCCGGATGCCGCACCCGGAAAGTCCGCGTACTGCGCGAGCGCCGCCATGACACCCTCCGGTGTCAGCGCCGACGCGGGAATTCCACGTTTGAAGCGGATGTTGAACCGACTGCCCGCCTCGATGCGTTTGACGCGAAGATTGGCTTCACGCGCCTCGTTCGCCTGGGCCGCCTCTGCACGTGCCACACTGTTGGCGCGCTCGCGTTCGCTGCGCGCGCTCGACAACTCCTTTTCGAACTGACGTCGCTTGGTGGCATTGGGCGCGGCCTTCACCGAATCGCGCAGCCGCCGTTCGAGCGGACTCTCGGATTCCGCGGTCGTCGACACCGACGAGCTGTTCGTCATGTAGTCGCCGAACGTCCCGTACCCGCCTCCACCGAGTTGCAGCTCGATGTGTGAGTCTTTCTTGACCACCACTTTGGTGATCATGACGGTTTGCCCGATCTTGAGCGCGGTGCCGTTGTCCTTCATGCGATCGGCCATCTCTCGCCAGTTGACCGGCGCGGCCTCCTCGGGAAACAGATCGATGCCGCGACTGGTCGCTGGCATGTCCACTTTGACGGTCAGCATCTTGCCTTCAAACGCGGCGCGCAGCGCGGCTTCATTCTGCGCACTCGCTCGCGGGGAGATCGCGGTCATCAACGCCAGGCCCGTGGCCGTGACCATCGCCATGCGTCGCATCGGAGGTTCCTCGTTCGGACTGCTCAAAGTCGTGTCAGGAGTGGCAGCCAGGCAGTCACCCGGTCTGTGGTAGACAATGTTGCGCAGCCGGACCGCGGCGTACAGGAGTCGATCGACCCATTCGACGCCTGCCGCACCAACCGGTAGATTGCGCGTGTCCCTCTCCTGTTCGATGTGCCTCGCCCCTTTTGTGCCACGCCCATGAGCCTGTCTCTGCTGCGATTCGCAACGGCCCTCTGCGGTACACTCCTTCTGGCACCGACCTGGGCGGTCGGCACCGTGCAGGCGCAGGTGGTCCGCGTGGAGTTGTCGTACCGAGCACCGACCGACGGGACACCAAAGCCCAACTTCAGCCCCAAGGGAATGCAGGTCCCGCTCACCCTGATGGGGGGCGATGTCGTGCTTCCGCCGGGCGCGGTGCGGCCAGCCAAACGTGGCGTCATGCAAGTCGGCGCCGGCGAACGCGACTGGATTCCAATTCTGGCCACCGCCTCTGCCGAGTTTCCCACTGATCTCGTGCAGCTGTTTGTCGACCGCAATCGCAACGGCAACTTTGCCGATGATGGTCCGGCACTCACCACCGCCCCCGCTCAGAACGCGAAGACGAAGGCGTGGTGGAGTTCCATCAGCAAAGTCGAACTGACGGTCTCCTACGGCGTCGGCAAACCAACCCAGCCGTACTTTGTCAACTTCTGGTCGGTGCGCGAAGACTCCACAGCGACGCCCGACATCATTCGTTTCTCCACCGGGTCATGGCGCTACGGCACCGCGACCATCAATGGCGTGAAAGCACTGGTGGCTGCCATGGATGGTGATAACAACGCACGATTCACCAAAGACGACATGTGGAGCGTGCTGAGCGCCAGCGCACCGGACGCCGAAAAGGCGGTCCTGAGTCTCGATGAGGCACGAGCGACCAACCGCCTGATGTTCGTGAACACTGGCGCCAAGGACATTCCGCTTGAATTTCGCTCGTTCAGCGCCGACGGTCGCGCGGTGACCTTTGCCATCGTTCCGCGCCCGATCACGAAGGTGGCCGATCGCGCCCCCGATGACATGGTGCGCGACGAACGCCCGCGTCCGCGTACCGACACGCCCGTGACGTGGGGCAAAGAACTGCCCGACGCACTTGCGCAGGCCAAGTCGGCCGGAAAACTGGTGCTCATCGACTTCGAAGCCACCTGGTGCGGCCCCTGTCACACGATGGATCAGTGGGTGTGGAACGACGTGGACGTCGCGCAGCGCATCAACGCAGGATTCGTGGGCATCAAAGTCGACGCGGATTTGCAGAAGGCACTCGTCAAACGCCTCAAGATTGTCTCGTATCCCACCATGATGGTGATGGACGCCGACGGCAACGAGGTGCGCCGCGCCGAGGGCTACCTCGGATCCAAAGGCATTCTCGCGTTTCTCGAGCCGCGGTGAGCTCTCGTTGCAGGTGAGTGCCGGTGTCGCGGGGAGCGACGCGAAAAGCGCGGAAGACGAGTGGCTGTGGGGCTGGGATCCAACGCCCGGCATCGTGTCGGTCTGGGCCGAGAACACGGGACACGCGACCATCTGGCGCCGCGTGCCGGACACCGGCGCGTTGGTACGAGAACAGGAGCGATTCCGCCCGTGGATACTCGTCAAGCAGCTTGACGATTTCCGTCACCTCGGCGCAGCGCTTTCGCCTGAATCCGAGCCGACGGGCCGTGTGCGCTACCGCGAACTCGACGGACCGGGTGAACTCCGGTACTGCGTGTCCGCCGATTCCTGGACGGCACTCACCGCGGCGCTGCTGACTGGCGCATCGAGGCGGGTGGCGCGCCGCGTTGGGCACGTGCGCGATCTGGACGACGGCGATGCCCATGTGCTTCCGCCCGAAGAGCAGTACCTCGTCGCCACCGGACGCACGTACTTTCGCGATCTGGACTTTGCGCACCTGCGCCGACTGCAGTTCGATCTCGAAACCACCGGGCTCGACGCCGAGCACGATCGCATGTTCCTTGTCGCCGTGCGTCATCCCGACGGACGCGTCGAATGTCTCGAAGCACGCGGTGATGCACCCGCCGACGAAGCCGCACTGATCCGCGAACTCGTCGAGACCGTGCGACGCGCCGATCCCGACGTGATCGAGAATCACAACCTGCACGGCTTCGACCTGCCCTTTCTCGAACGACGCGCGCGCGAACACGGCGTCGCGCTCGCGTTGGGCAGACTCGATCATCGCGACTTGGGTCAGCGCGCGGCGCGCCGTGGCGCGCGAAGCCGCACCGATGCCTCGCGTCGCGTGCGTTTCATCGCGCCGGGGCGTGAACTCATCGACACCCTCGATGCCGTGCGTCGCTACGACTTTTCAGCGCGCGACCTTCCGTCGCATGGACTCAAGGCCGTCGCGCGACATCTTGGCATCGCCGGGCCCGATCGTGAACTCATCCGCGGCGATCAGATCTACGACACCTATCGCGTCGATCCGGAGCGCGTGCGACGCTATGCGTCGGCCGACGTGGGGGAAGTGGCGGCACTCGCTGAGGTGATGGGTGGCGCGGCGTTTGCGCTCGCACGCATGGCGCCGCGCCGTTACGAGCGGCTGGCCGATGCCGGTGCCGCGACGGGTGTGATCGATCCACTGCTGGTGCGCGCGTATCTGCGCGCGGGTCAGGCACTCCCCGCGCATGCCGAAGGCGACGGCACCGTACACAGCGGCGCCGCGCTGCACCTGTTCGCCTCAGGAGTCGCGCAGCGGGTCGTCAAAGCCGACGTGGCCAGTCTGTACCCGTCGCTCATGCGCGCCTTTCGCATCGGGCCATCGCGCGATCATCTTGGGGCGTTGCTGGCCATCGTTGATCGTCTGGTGGAACGGCGTCTTGCTGCAAAGGCAGCCGCACGTGCTGCGCCGGCCGGGTCGGCAGAGCGTCACACGCACGAAGCGATGTCGGCGGCCATGAAGCTCGTGGTGAACTCCGCGTACGGCTATCTCGCTGCCGGCGGCGGACTCACACGGTTTGCCGACGTGCATGCCGCCAATGAGGTGACGCGTCGCGGGCGCGAGACGCTGGGGTTCATGTGCCGCGAGCTCGCCCGGCGCGGCGTCACCTTGCTCGAGGCCGACACCGACGGCGTATACTTTGCGGTGCCGGCGTCATGGACAGAAGCCGACGAGCGCCGCGTGGTGTCGGAGGTAGCCGCGTTGCTGCCGCCGCTCGTGCAATTGGAGTTCGAGGGGCGGTATGCGGCCATGCTGTCGCACGAGCCCAAGAACTACGCGCTGCGCACCTTTGACGGTGCACTCATTCTGCGCGGCGTGGCATTTCGCAGCAGTCGCGCCGAACCGTATGGTGACGAGTTTCTGCGACGTGCCATCGATCGGCTGCTGCTGGGAGATATCGTGGGTGTGCGCGAAGCGTATCTGCACACACTCGACGCCCTCGCACGCCGTGAGTTGCCCACCCTCGATGTCACGTCACGCGTGCGACTCACCAAGTCGCCCGCGCAGTATCTCGCCACCCGCGAACAGCGCCGCGAGTTTTCCTACGAGGCCATGCTGGCCAGCGGGCAAAAAGACTGGCGTGTCGGTGAACGAGTGCGTGTCTATCGCACCCAGTCAGGTGGGGGCAACGTGGTGGCCGAATACGATGGCGAGGCCACGCTCGAGGCGCACAACGACCGGCGCGACTACGACGTAGACTACTACGCCCGATTGCTCAAGCGTACGTACGCCTCACGACTGGCGCGCGCCTTTCGTCCCGCCGATTTCGAGACCGTGTTTGCCGATGCGCAGCAATTGCCGCTGTTTGCGCCGGAGGTGGAGGCGGTGCAGGCGATACTCGAGCTGCGGCCCGGCGCCCTCGAATAGCGCCGGCGCCGCATTCGCGCCGCATTCGCGGCTCAGATCATCTCTGGCTCCAACACCCGCTCGTTGATCTTGCCGCCCACCACACTCACGTAGTACACCTTGGCCTCGGCGCGCGTGTGCACCACGCGTTTCACCTCGGCCTCCTCGAAATAGATGCCCGCGTCGTTGTCGCACGCATACCCCGGCTTCATCTCACCCGACGCGATCAGCCGCTGATACAGCGGACGACGGCCCGGCTCTGCGTCGTAGTGCGGCGAGTGACTGCCCTTGAGGAAGCCCAGACACTTCACGATCGACAGCACCTTGGGCCGCGAATCGGTCGTGCCCTCCTCGAACCAGCAGAGCGAGCCCGCGCTGGCGCCGCCCAGGACGATGCCGCGGTCCCACGCCTCGCGCAGCACCACGTCGATGCCTTGTGCTTTCCAGATGGCCTGCTGGTTGAGTGTGTTGCCACCCGAGCAGACGATGCCGTCCATCGACAGCAGGACTTCATCCCAGCCTTTGGTCTGCGAAAGACTTTCGATGAAACTGTTCTGCACGTGCGCCTCCACATTGAGCGGCGCGCAGTTGCGATACCAGCCGATGGTGCCCGTTTCGTTGTCCGCTGACGCCGTGGGGAGATACAGCAGCCGGGGCCGCGCCTTGCCCGTGAGCGTCGCCATGTAGCGGATGAACGCGGTGTTGAAGCCGCCGCCGGCAATGAGGATCTTGCGCGTCGCGCGTGCGGATGTCGCGGTATCAGTCGGGACGGAACTGGTCGCCATGGACGGAGTCGAGGTGTCAGCAGACATCATCGGATTCGCGATTGCGCCCGCAGTGCCCATCGCCGAAAGGACGAGAAAATCACGTCGTTCCATGCTTCCTCATGGTTTCACCTGCGTGCTGAGTGAATTGAAAACGCCGGGCATTGCTGGTGGGATCCGGCGACGTGCCACACCACCACAACCCGCGTCACGGCACAGGCCCTATCGATTCCCACCGGGACGCAGCACGTCGCCTCGCCCGGTTCCACGACGCTCCCCATGATGCAGCGCGACGGCGCCGTTCACCACCACCGCCGAGATACCCGTGGGATACTGAAATGGTTGCTCATAGGTCGCGGTGTCTGCCACGGTGTTGGCATCGAATACCACAATGTCGGCCGGGGCGCCCACCACCAGTCGGCCGCGATCGCTGAGTCCGACGCGCGACGCCGGCAACATGCTCATCTTGTGAATCGCCTGCGTGAGTGTGAGCGCCTTGCGCTCACGCACGTATCGGCCCAGCACACGCGGAAACGTACCGATCCCCCGGGGATGCGGACTGCCCCGTCGTGTCGGCCCGTCGATGGCAAATCCACCGCCATCACTGCAGACCATCCCCTGCGGATGCGCCAGAATGCGGTCGAGGTTCTCCTCACTCATCGCAAAGCCCACCATCCCCACACTGCCGTTGTTCCGGCGCAGCAGCCCCACGGTGAGTTCGTACGGATCGGTCGACACTGACGCGGCGTACGCCCCGAGTCGCTTACCCTCAGCCGCACGGTCTTCGGCCACGCGCACCGACGTGATGTGCACATTCTGCCACCCGCCGATCAACTCCACCTTGGCAAGCGCCGCCTCACGAATGCGCGGCGCCGTGGCCGGGTC